>DATFUW010000095.1:0-5903 GCA_035260605.1 Thermoanaerobaculia bacterium
TTCAGAAACTTGCCGACTTCGTTCGCACGGAGAAACACCTGCCAAACGTTCCCGATGCGAAATCGATCAAAGCTGACGGATTGAACATGAGCCAGTTCCAGATGCGCCTTCTGGAAAAGGTCGAAGAGTTGACGCTTTACACGATCGACCTCAAGGCGCAGAACGACGAGTTACAGAAGAGGCTCGAGGCGATCGAGAAACAGATCAGGCAGCAGTAACGGCAAAGTATCGGGGGCACGGCCGGAAGACCGTGCCCCCGAGCAGTCGGTGCCGGGTCCCTCTCCCCGCCACCCATGCAGCGCACAGGAGGGATGCGCTGGGTCAGTCGCTCAAGTTGCGGATCACCGTCGGAATATCGAGGTCACTGCCGAAATCGTTCGACGCCATCGGCCCGAAGCCTCCACTTCCGTCCGACCGCGTGAGCCCTTTGCGAAAAAAGGGCGGATCGTAGATCTCTCCTTCGGCGCCGATCTGCTGCGCCGGCTCGGGCGCCTGCACCTCGTGCGTGCGGGCCAGCGTGCGCGCGGTGGCCGGCGCTGCCGGAGCCACGGACGCGGTGCGCGTCACCGAGAGCTGTTCGCCACGCGGGTTGAGCAGGCCCTTGGTCGCCGCATCGAAGCCGGTGGCGATCACCGTGACCTTCACCTCGTCCTTCATCTTGGCGTCGATCACCGTGCCGAAGATGATGTTGGCCTCTTCGTCGGCCGCTTCCTGGATGATCGACGCGGCCTCGTGCACTTCGAAGAGGGTCATGTCGGAACCGCCGGTGATGTTGATCAGCACTCCCTTGGCCCCTTCGATGGAGGCCTCTTCCAGGAGCGGCGAGGAGATGGCGCGCTGCGCGGCCTCGACCGCGCGGTGTTCGCCGGAAGAAACGCCGGTCCCCATCAGCGCCATCCCCATGCCATGCATGATCGTCTTTACGTCGGCGAAGTCGAGGTTGATCTCTCCCGGAACGGTGATGAGATCGGAGATGCCCTGCACCGCCTGACGCAGTACGTCGTCGGCGATCTTGAAAGCTTCCCCGAGGGAGGTCGCGCGCTCCACGAAGTTCAGCAGCCGCTCGTTGGGGATGGTGATCAGCGTGTCGACCGTATCGCGCAACGCGCGGATTCCCAGCTCGGCCTGCACGCGCCGGCGCTTTCCCTCGAAGGCGAACGGCTTGGTCACCACGGCGACCGTCAGCGCGCCGAGCTCCGCGGCGAGCGAGGCAATGATCGGCGCCGCGCCGGTCCCCGTCCCCCCGCCCATCCCCGTGGTGATGAAGATCATGTCGGCGCCGCTCAGGGCCTCCAGGATCCGGTCCGTGTCTTCGA
The DNA here is from genome assembly GCA_035260605.1 of Thermoanaerobaculia bacterium. Taxonomy (GTDB): domain Bacteria; phylum Acidobacteriota; class Thermoanaerobaculia; order Gp7-AA8; family Gp7-AA8; genus Gp7-AA10. The sequence goes on from DATFUW010000095.1 coordinate 1,317, forward strand.
GCGCGGCCTGCTTGCCGATCTCCGGATTCGCGCCCGCACCGAGGCCCTTCGTCAGCTTCGCGCCGATCTGGATCTTCGTCGGGGCCAGCGCGGTGCGCATGGCCTGAAGGTCGGTGTTCGTGACCAGAAACTCGATCCCCTTGATCCCCGCCTGAATCATGCGGTTGACGGCATTGCCCCCGCCGCCCCCCACCCCGATCACCTTGATCTTCGCCGTCAGCTGTCCTTCGTCGAACTGAATGTTGAGCTTTCCGGCTCCGGGCGCTTCGTCAAACGTAATCATTTACCGTCTCCCAATATGATACCGATTTAGTTCGCTGCAAACCAGGCCCGGAGCGAATCCGCCATCCGTCCCAGTCCGGTGCGAGGGCGCCGCCGTACGCGCGCGCGGTCGCGGAAGCCCCAGAGCAGCAGTCCCGCGGCGGCGGCCCACTCCGGCCCGTTGACCGTGTCGGACAGCCCGCCCAGCCCGTGCGGCACTCCCCTGCGCGCCTGCTGGTCGAAGACCTGCTCGACCATCTCCACCATCCCGTCCATCTCCGCACCGCCGCCGACGAGCACCACGCCCGAGCGGATCTCCTTCTCCAGCCCGACCTTCTCCAGATCCTGGTAGACGAGCTTGGCGATCTCTGCGGCGCGCGGCTCGAGGATATTGGTCAGCTCCTGTTTCGAGAGGATCTTCGGCGCGCGGCCGCCGACGGTCGGCACTTCGATCGGATCGTCGCCGCTGATCAGCGAACCGAGCGCGCAGCCGTAGCGCCGCTTGATGCGCTCCGCATCTTCCATCGGCGTTCGCAGCACCACGGAGATGTCACTGGTGAAGTGACCCGCGCCGACCGGGAGCACGTTCGTGTGGATGACGTTCCCCTCGAGGAAGACGGCATAGTCCGTCGTCCCGGCGCCGAGGTCCATCAGCAGCACACCCATCTCGCGCTCGTCCTGCGTCAGGACCGCCTCGGCGGCCGCGAGCTGTTCGAGCACGAGTTCCTGCACGGCGATCCCGGCCTTGTTCACCGCGGTCAGTACGTTTTGATCGTGCGTCCGCGCGCCGGTGACGATGTGCACGTTGGCCTCCAGGCGGGAGGCGGTCATCCCCAGCGGATCGTGGATCCCGTCCTGGCCGTCGACGACGAACTCGCGCGGGATCACGTGCAGCAGTTCCAGCTCCGCCGGGACATTGATCGACTTCGAGGCCTCGATGACCCGCTCGATGTCCTCGCGCGCGATCTCGCGGTGCTTGCCGACTACCGAAACCACGCCGCGCGAGTTGACGGAGCGGATGTGGTCGCCGGCCACGCCGACGTACACCGACTCGATCTGTAGGCCGGCCATCACCTCGGCCTCGTCGACCGCTTTCTTGACCGCGTCGATCGCCTGGTCGAGATTGATGATGTTGCCGCGCCGCGTCCCTTTCATCGGCGCCGTCCCCTTGCCGATGATTTCCAGCTGTCCGCGCTCGTTCACTTCTCCCACGAGCACGCACACCTTCGACGTGCCGATGTCCAGTCCGACGATGTATTTCTCTTCCGTCTTCGGCATGGGTCCTCCTAAGAACGTTCCCCCGAGATGAAATTCAATTCGTGATCTCCGATTCGACGACCGGCCGCGGCGCGAATGCCGGCGGCGGCATCGGACGCAGCGGCTTGACCACCACCTGCCCGCTGAACCGCAGGTCGGCGTAGGCGATGTCGCCCGGCGCGAACTGCTCGGCCTCGGTGATGGCGTACAGCTGGCGCCACTTGGCCGCGAGATCGTCTTCGTTGGCGTACACCGGCGCGCGTAGCTGGCGGTCGAAGATCTCCACCCCTTCGGGCGGCAGCGGGCGGACCTCCGAGATGCGCGCGTACAGCGCCGGATCGCTCACCCGCAGCCGTTTGAGCAGGGCCACGCAGCGGGCCAGATCGCTCCCCTGCGCGCCGGCGATCAGCGGCAGATCGGAATCGCCGATCGAGGGCGAGAGCGGCGCAAAGGCCTCTCCGTGGTCATCGACGTAGGCGATGCGGCCGCCCTGATCGACGAGCGCGGCCGGAGTGCGCTCTACCACGCGGATTCGCAGCGTTCCGGGAAGGCTCTTCTCGATCTCCGCGGTCTTGACCCAGGCGAGCGACGTCACGTCGCGGCGCACGCCTGCGATATCCAGCGTGAATAGATTCATGCCGATGTACGGGGCCGTGACGCGCTCCAGGTCGGCGCGCGTGGTGTTGTGCGATCCGGTGATCTCCACGTGGTGCACGGCGAAGCGCGCCGCCGACTGGGCGTGGCGATAGAGCGCCACGCCGGCCACGATGACGAGGAGTAGGATCACGGCGTTCGCCGCCACCGTGAGCAGCCGCTGCATCTGCACGCGGCGGTAGTTGCGGCGGACGCGGTCGACATCGATCGGCCGGAGGAAGCGCTCGGTCGTGGCCTCGAGCTGCACCGTCATACGCCCTCCCCCGCCAGCGCCTCGGCGATGTCGCGGACGTCTCCCGCGCCGAGGGTGATGAACAGATCATTCGGCCGGAGGCGGTGCCGCATCTCCTCGACGATCTCGTCGTTGCTGCGCTCGAGGAACTCCACTCCTTGCGCCGACTCCGAGATCAGGCGCGCGGTGACTCCCTCGATGGGCGCTTCGCGCGCCGGGTAGATCGGGGCGACGATGGCCACGTCGGCGACGCGCAGAGACTGCGCGAAGTCGCGCGCAAAATCGCGCGTCCGCGAATAGAGATGCGGCTGGAACAGGGCCACGATGCGGCGCCGCGGATAGCCGCGCCGCGCGGCGTTCAGCGTCGCCCGGATCTCCGTCGGATGGTGCGCGTAGTCGTCGACGATCAGCGCACCGGCATATTCGCCCAGGATCTCGAACCGGCGGTCGACGCCGGTGAACATGGCCAGCCCGGCGGCAATGACCTCCGGCCGGACGCCGAGTTCCCGGGCCACGGCGATGGCCGCCAGCGCGTTCCGCACGTTGTGCTCGCCGGGAACGAGCAGGCGGAAGTGCCCGGCTCCCGGAACGTCGAACTCCGATCCGCATTCGTGGAAGACCACGTTCGCCGCCGTCAGGTCGGCCGGCGCGGTCAGCCCGTAGCGGACGATGCGAATGCCGTTCGGCGGAGCGATTTCGATGGAAGCGAGCAGTCCGGCCACGGCCGGATCGTCGGCGCAGGCGGCGAGCATTCCGCCGCGCTGCATCCCGCCCACGAAGAGGCGGAAGGCCTCGGCGATGGCCTCGAACGTTCCGTAGTACTCGAGGTGGTCGGCCTCGACGTTCGTGACCACGGCGATCTCCGGATGCAGCGCGTGAAAGCTGCGGTCGTACTCGTCCGCTTCGTTCACCGCGAACTGTCCGGTGCCGCGCTTCGCGTTGGAGCCGATGTTGCGGAGGATGCCGCCGATGATCACGGTGGGATCGAGGCCCGCCTCGTCCAGGATCACGGCGATCATGGCCGAGGTGGTGGTCTTGCCGTGCGTCCCGGCGACGCCGATGGTGCGCTGCCGCGCGGCGATCGCGCCGAGCATCTCCTTCCGCTTCACCACCGGGATCCCCTGCCGGCGGGCGGCGTCGATCTCCTGGTGCGCGCCGCGCACGGCGGAGGTGACGACCACCAGATCGGCGCCCGCGAGATGGGAGGGATGGTGGCCGATGGTCACGGAAATGCCGCGCCGGGCGAGGAGCTCGGTGGCCGCGGAGGGCTTGAGGTCGCACCCGGAGACATGGACGCCCTGGGCAGCCAGGATCTCGGCAATGCCACTCATTCCGATTCCGCCGATTCCGACGAAATGAATATTCTTAATGTTCTCAAAATTCATTCTGTTCGTGGCGCTGCTAATATTGGATTTTATTCGGTCTGCTCAATTTTTTCGAGTAAATCAACGATTTTGTTGCTTGCGTCGGGGACGGCCAGGATCCGCGCCGCCGCCCCCATCCGCTGCACGCGCTGCGGATCGTTCAGCAGCTCGCTGATCGTCAGCGCCAGCCGCTCCGGCGAAAGCTCCCGTTCGGCGATCACCACCGCACCGCCGGCCTTCTCCACCGCGCGCGCGTTCACTTCCTGATGGTTATCCGCGGCCGCGGCGAACGGAACGAGCACGGCGGCCCGGCCGATCGCCGCCACGTCGCCGATACTGCTCGCTCCGGCACGGCAGACGACCAGGTCCGCCTCGCCGATTGCCTCGCTGATCGGATCGAGATAGGGGACGATCCTCGCGCCGGGAAAGGCCGAGTTCCGGTATGCCGCCCGGACCGTCTCCAGCTCTTTCGGCCCGGTCTGGTGCACGATGTCCAGCCGGTCCTTGAGCCGCGCCAGAAACAGCAGCGCGCCGCTCATCGCCTCGTTGAGGACGTGCGAGCCCTGGCTGCCGCCGAAGACGAGCAGACCCTGCCGGCCACCTCCTGACGGATGCCGCTGGACGGCGAACATCTCCCGCCGGATCGGATTGCCGGTCACGACGGCGTCGGAGCGCCCGAGGCGAGGAGCGGCGTCGGCGAATCCCAGCGCCACCGCGGTGACGAAGCGCGCGAGCTGCCGGTTCGCCATCCCTGGAAAGGCATTCTGTTCGTGGATCGCGGTCGGCACGCCGCGAAACCGCGCCGCGAGCAGCACCGGC
>DATFUW010000096.1:0-7870 GCA_035260605.1 Thermoanaerobaculia bacterium
CGACGTGCTGATCGTCGACACGGCGGGGCGGCTGCACACCAGCGACGGGCTGATGGAAGAGTTGCGGAAGGTGGGCCGCGTGGTCACCAAGCGCCTCCCCGATGCGCCGCACGAGACGCTGCTGGTGCTCGACGGCACCACCGGACAGAACGGTGTCAGCCAGGCCGCGGCGTTTCTCGAGGCGGTGCAGGTCACGGGCATGATCGTCACGAAACTCGACGGAACGGCGAAGGGCGGCGTGATTCTCTCGATCATGCGCCAGTTCGACATTCCGGTGAAGTTCGTCGGAGTGGGCGAGGGGGCGGACGATCTCATCCCGTTCGATCCGAATGCCTACGTCGACACGCTGTTCGCCATGTAGCCGCTACATCCCGGCAGTGCACGGCAGATCGACGCGTGTGATGCGGCCGCGGTCCACCTCGACGATGCACGATCCGTTGATTCGGTACTCGCCGGGCGGAAGGTTGGCCACGCCGAAAAATCCGTCGGCATCGGGCTGGACGATGTGCCGCGACGCGGACGACTCGATGTTCACCGCGTCTGTGTCGGGCGCGAAGCCCATGATCCCTGTGGCAGTGGGCTTGGGTGGCGGCGGCTCCTCGCGCCCGAACAGCGGAGCCTGGCGCGGCGTCTCGAATCGCGCCGTGCCGGTGGCGTTCATCCCTTCGGATACGGCGGCGGCGAAGTCCTCGTTGGGCCGCTTCGGCGTCGGATGTCCCGGCGCGTCGTAACGAAACGGGTTGCGGCGCAGGGCGGCGTTCGTGCTGTTGTCGGCGGTGGACCACGGTTCGGTGTCGCCGACCGCGAACATCAGGACTCCGTCGGCGCCGGCGGCCCGCGCGCGCCGTGCCTGACGCAGCGTCCCTTCGATCCCGTTCATGTAGGCGCCGATGCCGGCGACCGCCAGGCGGCCGTCGGCGTGAGCTTTCGCCGTGACGAACGAGAGCCAGTCGTCGAACTGTGCTCGCTCGCGTGCCACGTGCTCGCGTTTGTAGAGCATCGGCACCGCCATGTCGATGATCCCTTCGTCGAGCCAGGCGCTCCAGTCCTGATAGACGTGGGTGTAGGCGTCCGTGCTCCGGAAGCCGCCGCTCCTGCGCGGGCCGTCCGCCCAGGCGATCAGCGCGGCGGAGATCACCAGCGATGGCTTGATGGCCGTCGCGTTGAGATAGAAGCGGCGCATGAACTGCGTCACCTGATCGCGCCGCCATTGCTCCCACAGCGGGTCGTCGTTGCGCGGATTCCCGGCGGCATCGTAGCGCGCGCGGTCGCCATATTTCGCCCGGAACCGCGCCACGCTCACCGTGTTGTATCCGACGTCTCCGCGCGGCGCCTCGGGATAGCGTACGCGGTCGAGATGGATGCCGTCGATGTCGTACGCCCGCACGAGATGCAGCAGCACGTCGAGCGTGTACTCGACCGCCGCCGGATGTCCGAAATCGAGATACCAGTCGCCGTCGAACTCGTAGCGCCCCGAGCTCGAGCGCGTCGCCCACTGCCGCGGCCCGTCGTACGGCCGCCCGTGCTCCGCATCCCAGACGTGCTGCAGGAAGACATGATTCGGATCGCGCGGCAAGGGGTCCTTCGCCGGGTCGCCACGAAAGACCGCGCCGGCGATCACGAATGCATGCACTTGGATCGACCGCGCATGCGCCCGCTCGATCAGATACCGCAGCGGATCGAAGGTCCATTTGCCGTCCGCCCCCGGTTCGCCGACTGCGCTCACCTCGGTCAGCGGCTCGAGCGTGTCGAGATACCAGGAGTCGCCCCTCCGACGCACCTCCACGAACAGCGCGTTGGCGTGGCTCGCTTCGGCGACCTCCAGGACGCGATCGATGTCCTGGTGCGTGCCCAGCGGCGTATGGAACGTGTCCACCCAATACGCCCGGTATTCGGCGGCGGCCGCCGAGGACGCAGAGAGGACGAGGGCGAGGACCAGCGCGCGCCGCATCGATTCGTATCATTGTAGACAGCATGCCGGAGAAACGCCCGCTGAAGACGCTGGAGCGCGTCCTGTCGAAGGCCGGAATGGGATCGCGCACCGAGGCGCGGAAATGGATCGCCGCGGGACGGGTGCAGGTCAACGGGCGGCAGGTCGTCGACCCCGACCACTGGGTCGACCTGAAACGCGACCGCGTCTCCTTCGATGGCAAGCCGCTGCGCCACTCCGAGCGCGTCTACCTGCTGCTGTACAAACCGAAGGGCTATCTGACCACCTACACCGATCCGCAGAGGCGGCCGACGATCTACGACCTCCTGCCCGATCGGCAGCGCTATCTCTTTCCGGTCGGCCGGCTCGACCTCGACACCAGCGGCCTGCTGATCCTGACCAATGACAGCGCCTTCGCCGAACGCATGACCAACCCTGAGTACAAGGTGCCGAAGACGTATCGGGTCAAGGCCTCGATCCACCTGACCGACGTGCAACTCGATCAGTTACGCCACGGCATCGAGCTGCGCGACGGTCTCACCCGTCCCGCGCGCGTCACGCGCATCCGTGAGAGCGGTGGCAAGACTGTCTTCGAGATCACCATCACCGAAGGCCGGAACCGTCAGGTCCGGCGAATGGTCGAGGCGTTCGGAGGGAAGGTGCTGAAGCTCGTGCGCGTGGCCATCGGCGAAGTGCGCATCGCAGGGCTGGAGATCGGGAAGACGAGAACGCTGACGGCGAAGGAGATCGAGGGGCTCAGAGGAAACGGCGAACGATGACCTTATCCCGTTCCCATTTCCTCCACCACCGCCCACACGCCCTCCCAACCCATGAGCGCACCGGCGGAGGCGAGATAGATGGCGATGTCGCGGTGGTCGTATTGCGAGGAGAGCGCGTCGACGGCCTCGCGGACCGCCGCGGCGTCGGGCTCCTTGTAATCGTCGCCCTCGATCGATCCTTTCACGTGCGGCACGTGCCAGCGGTCGAGAAACGCGGCCATCATTTCGTTCGCCTCGTGCGTGTGGTACTGCACCAGCGCGGCCTCGAAGGTCGGTTCGAACTCGCTCGAGCCGAGGCGCGAGGCCAGCAACTCGGCCTTCTTGTCGGCCGGCATCCTGCGGATGGTCTCGTCCCGGAAGTGGAGCGAGCGCGCCAGTTGCGCAGTGGCCATGACCTTGGCCGGCGGATCGGCGTAGCGCCAGAAGGCGCGCAGGATCCGCTGGCGGCGTTCGGGGTCGGCGACCTCGCGCAGAATCCGTCTGGCGTTCCAGCTCATGACGGCGTGTAGCGGCGCGTCGGCACGCCCTCGCTCTTGCTGATGCTCATCCGGGCCATCGTCTGGATCATCCTCCGTCCCTCGACGTCCGACGACTCGAACGTCTGGCAGAGCATGTCGATCTGCATTCGGTCTTCCTCGGCCGAGACCGTGAAGCCGTTCGGCGGCTGGTCGGGAAGCGTGGTCGACGTCCGCCGCCACCTTCCGTCGATCAGCTCGCAGCGGATGTACTCTGTCCCCTTGCCCGTCTGAAACGACTCGGCGGCCGCCGCCGGGATGCCGCGCGCGTTGGCCTTCTGCTCGTCGAGGGCGCGCGCCACGCAGTCGGCCACGAGCTTCTTCAGCGACGCGCGCGACTCGACCGAAGCCTCGGTGATCTGCAGGCCGGCGTGATAGACGCTTTTCTCGCCGGCGTTCTTCGCCAGCCGAAACAGCGAGTTGTGAATGACCACGCACTCGAGCTCGATCGGATGCCCTTCCCAGTGGAACTCGACCCGAACCGTCTGCCCGACCGCGGAGATGACCCCCTGGTGGGCGACCCGCAGGCCCTCGACCGAGGCATCGACGAGATAGACGCGTGCCTGCCCGGCGCGTCCGGCAAGGGGGCGGGTGAGCTTCACGCGTTGGACTTTTCGGCGATCGACGGGGGGAGGAGACACGCGGAGGTGATTGTACGCGATTCGCCCCGGGCGGATGGAAGCCGCTTTGATTCAGAGGGTTGGCTCGATGTGATGCCGGTCACAGCCGTTTGGCTTGAAAGTTGAAAATAACCGGCCCGATGGAAACAAGATACTCGCGGCGCAGCTCCGATCGCGGCGATCGAGCCCCGTCGCTGACTGCCCTGATCGTCGGCGATGAGACGAGCTCCCGCGAGCGCGTCGCCGCGCTGGCGCGCAGCGCCGGTTTCACCACAGACGAGACGAGCCATGCTGCGGCGGCGGGCGAGGCCATGTCGAATGCCACCTACGATCTCGTCGTGGTCGACATGGAAGTTCCCGGCGCCGGCGAGCTCGAGCTCTCCGATTGCTACTCCATCGCCGTGGTCTTCGATCTCAGCCGGCAGGTGCAGGCGTTGATGCAGGGGTTCGACGACGCCGTGCCGAAGACCTCGTCCGACCTCGAGGTCGTGGCCGCGCTCGCCGGCGCGCGCCGCCTGCTGCTGCGCGACCGCGCGTTCGACCGCGTGGTGCGCGAGCTTTACGGGCTCGCTGCCCGGGACGAACTGACCGGCGTGTTCAACCGGCGATTCTTCATGGCCGAGGCGGAGAAACTGCTGCGCAAGGGACCGATGGGAATGGTGCTGTTCGATCTCGACGGCTTCAAGCGCGTCAACGACACCTTCGGACATCTGACCGGCGACCGCGTGCTGCGCGACATCGGCGCGCTCTTCCAGCGTTCCACGCGTCCGGACGACCTGCTGGCCCGCTACGGCGGGGACGAGTTCGTGTTCGTGGTGGGCGGCGACGACGCCAGGGAGCTGGAGCGGATCGCGGAGCGGATCGCGCGCGCCGTCGCCGCGCTGCGGTGGACGATCGGCTCTCGCGAGTTCCAGGTCGGCGTGACCATGGGCATCGCGCGATCCAGCGTGTTTCCCGAGCCTTCGCTGACACAGATGCTCGATCTCGCCGACCGGAATCTCTATGACAGCAAGCGTGGCGGCAATCACGATCGGGAGATTCCCCTCCCCCCTCCTCAACCTGAATCGCGCGTGTAGGGCCGGCTCTCAGCCGGCCCGTGGCGCCCGTTCCCAGACGGCCGGCTGGAGAGCCGGCCCTACACGGCCGGCTGAGAGCCGGCCCTACACGGCCGGCTGAGAGCCGGCCCTACACGGCCGGCTGGAGAGCCGGCCCTACACGCTACTATTGCCCGCATGCGATTCGCACTGCTGCTGTTCTTCGCTTCCTCGCTGTTCGCCGGGACGACGCCGACCATCGATCAGATCCTCTCGCTGCATTCGGTGGGCCGCCCGCAGATCGCTCCCGATGGCGCGAAGGTGGTGTACGAGGAAACCGAGACCGACTGGAATGACAACGCATACGTCACGCAGCTCTGGCTGGCCGACGTGCGGAGCGGCCGGGTCGTGCAGCTCACGCGCGGAAAGAAATCGAGCAATGGTGCGCAATGGTCGCCCGACGGCCGCTGGATCGCCTTTCTGTCCGAGCGCGAGCTCCCGTCCAATGGCAAAAAGGACGAGAAGCCCGACGCACGGCAGATCTGGATCATCTCTCCCGATGGCGGCGAAGCATGGCCGCTGACCCATCACGCCGCGAAGATCGACTTGTTCCGCTGGTCGAACGACGGCAAGCGCATCGCCTTCACCGCGCCAGTTCCGGAAGCGAAGGCCATGAAGGAGCGGAAGGAGAAATACAGCGACTACGAGATCTTCGAGCGGGACTACGATCAGGACCAGTTGTGGTCCGTCGCCGTGCACGACGGCGTGCTGGCGGACGCGAAGCCGCTCACGTCGGACCCGAAGGTGAACGTCACCGCGTTCACCTGGTCGCCCGACGACGCACGCATCGCCTTCGCCGGCACGTCGGATCCGCTGCTGGCGGACCGCGGCAGCTCCGACATCTACCTGCTCGACCTGGCGCTCGGCACGGCGGCCCGCCGCATCGTCGCCCTGGATGGGCCGGACAGCAATCCGGAGTTCTCACCCGACGGCCGTTCGATCGCCTTCACCACCGCATTGGCGCAGCCGTACTTCTACTATGCGAACGACCGGATCGCGACGGTGGACCTCGATACCGTGCTGCAGAAGCCGGCGCGCACCCCGGCGGATGTCGATGATCTGACGGCCACGTTCGACGAGGACGCGTCGCTGCTCGACTGGGGGCCGGCGGGGATCGACTTCACGGCGCTGCAGAAGACGAACTCGCACCTGTTCCGCATCGATCCGAAGAGCCGCACGATCGTCCGGCTCACGCCGGCCGATCCGTTCGCGCTCGGAGCGGTCTCGCTGAGCCGCGACTTCCGTTCGATCGCCTTCACGCGCGGGACTGCCACGGCGATGCCCGAGGTGTTCGCCGGGAGCGTCGCCGGGATCGCGGCGGCGAAGCGGTTGACGGACATGAACGCGCAGCTCGCCGGCTGGAACCTCGGCACGGTCGAACTGCTGTCCTGGAAGAGCAAAGACGGCACGACGATCGAAGGCGTCCTGCACAAACCGGCCGGCTACGATGCATCGAAGAAGGCGCCGTTGTTCGTCATCATCCACGGTGGGCCGACCGGCATCTCGCGCCCGCTGCTCAATCCTGCCAATCACTACTATCCCGTTGCGCAGTTCCTGGCGCGCGGCGCGCTGGTCCTCGAACCGAATTACCGCGGCAGTGCCGGGTACGGCGCGCAGTTCCGCGCGCTGAACGTCCGCAACCTCGGCGTGGGCGACATGGCGGACGTGATGAGCGGCGTCGACGCGCTCGTCGCCCGCGGCCTCGCCGATCCCGCCCGGCTCGGCGCCATGGGATGGTCCGAGGGTGGATACATCTCCGCGTTCCTGACCACCAACACCGACCGCTTCAAAGCCATCTCCGTCGGCGCGGGGATCAGCGACTGGATGACCTACTACGTCAACACCGACATCACGCCGTTCACCCGGCAATACCTGCACGCCACGCCGTGGAGCGACCCGGCGATCTACGCCAGGACTTCGCCGATCACCACTATCCGCAACGCGAAGACTCCGACGCTGATCCAGCACGGCGACAGCGACAAGCGCGTGCCGCCGCCGAACTCGTTCGAGCTCTATCGCGGACTGCGGGACAACGGCGTTCCCGCGCGATTGATCTTCTACAAGGGCTTAGGGCACCCGATCACCAAGCCGAAATCGAACCGCGCCGTGCTGCAGCACAACCTCGACTGGTTCGACCACTACGTCTTCGGCGATCCGATCCCGCCCGATTCGCCGCTCCTCGGAAGGGGAGAGCGGCAGTAGTGTTCGCGGTCCGCGAACGCGGCAGCTCCATCCGGATCGAGATCCTCGGCGGCGTCACCACATTTCTGGCGATGGGCTACATCATCGTCGTCAATCCGGCCATCCTGAAGTTCGCCGGACTGCCGGCCGGCGCCAGCACCGTGGCCACGATCCTCGTCGCCGCGGTCGGTTCGCTGCTCATGGGACTGTGGGCCAACCAGCCGATCGCCATCGCCCCGTACATGGGCGAGAACGCCTTCATCGCCTTCGGCCTCGCGGCCCTCGGCGTCACCTGGCAGCAGCGCCTCGGCGCGGTGTTCGTCAGCGGCCTGGCGTTCCTCGTCATCACCTTCGCCGGATTGCGCGGATGGCTGGCCAACGCGATCTCGCCGAGCCTGAAGTTCAGCTTCGCCGTCGGCATCGGCCTCTTTCTCGCGTTCATCGGACTCAATGAGACGGGGATCGTCGCGCGCGCCGAGGCCGTGCCGGTGAAGATCGGAGACCTGCGAAGCCCGCAGGTGCTGCTGGCGATCGCCGGCTTCGTGATCATCATGGCCCTGCTGCACTGGCGCGTCCGCGGTGCGATCCTCATCGGGATGGTCGCCACGGCCGTCGGCGGATTTGTGCTGCGCGTGGCACCCCCGCCGCCGACGGCGATCTTCGCCCTTCCGTTCACCGGCCAGTACAGCCTCGCGCCGATCGCCTTGCATCTCGACATCGCCGGTGTGTTGCGCCTGTCGTTCCTGCCGAT
>DATFUW010000097.1:0-2111 GCA_035260605.1 Thermoanaerobaculia bacterium
GGTGGCGGCGGCAGCGCTCGACGATCTCCGCGCGTCCGAGGATCAGCCCTCCCTGCGTGGCGCCGATCAACTTGCCCGTCGAGCAGGTCAGGGCGTCGACCCCCTTGGCCAGCAACTCGCGGACGGTATCGCGGCGCCGGAAGCCGTACCTGGCGATGTCGACCACGCGCCCGCTCCCTTCGTCGTAGAGCAGCGGCACCTTCTTCGCGCTGGCCACCTCGGCGAGTTCTTCGATTGAGGGCGTCTCGGTGAAGCCGACGATCTCGAAATTCGAGCGGTTGACCCGCAGGATGGCGGCCGTGTTCTTCCGGACCGCGGCGGCGTAGTCGCGGGCGCGCGTGCGGTTCGTCGTCCCGACTTCGCGCAGTTTGGCGCCGCCCTGCTGGATCACCTCCGGGACGCGGAACGATCCGCCGATCTCCACCAGTTCGCCGCGCGAGACGAGGACCTCGCGCCGCGCGGCGGTGGCGGCGAGGAGCAGCAGCGTCCCGGCGGCATTGTTGTTGGTCAGCACGGCGGCCTGGCATCCGAACAGCGTGCGGCAGAGCGCTTCGAGGTGCTCGTCGCGAGCTCCGCGCTCGCCTGCCTGGAGATCGAACTCCAGGTTCGAGTAGGCGGTGACGATCTCACCGGCGCGCTCCCACAAAGCCGGGTCGATCGGAGAACGTCCGAGGTTCGTGTGGATGATCACCCCGCTTCCGTTGATCAGCGGCCGCAGCGTGGAGCCGACCGCCGCGTCGAGCAGGGCGCGTGCCGCGGTCACGGCCGCGGCTTCGCTCCAGGGGGCGCGCGCGGCGCGCAGCGCGTCGAGATGGGTGCTCACCGCTTCCCTGGTCCGGCTCCGCCCGAACGCCGCGACGAGGGGGGCAAACCGCACCCCGGACAAAATCCGCTCGACGGACGGGATCGCCCGCAGCGCGGAATCTCCCGCCTCGCGCCTAGCTTTTGGCATATTGCTCCAAGGCCAGAACCGGGTATTGTAGTCGCTGCCACATGATCAAACAGGACGACGAGCTGGACAAGCTCGAGGAAAACATCCGGAAGCTGAAGAACAAGTATGACCTGTTCTTCTCCGGGATCCAGAAGATGCCGCCGCAGATGGAGCGGCACGCCGTGGAGGTCTATATCTACGAACTGGGTAAGCAGAAGATGCGCGAGAACGCGCGCCGCTTCCGCTACAACCAGCTCCTCAGCCGGTACAACCAGTACCGCGAGATGTGGGGCCGGAAGATGCGCGAACGGGAGGAGGGGCCGCTCGACTTCCGCCGCCGCCAGGCGGCGCTGAGCGCGCCGAGTGACGAGCCGCAGACCGCTGCCCGGAACTCGCCGGCCGCGCCACGCGTAACGTCCCGCTCCGCCGATGCGTATGTAAGGATGACGCCGGAATCGAACGGCGATGCCGTCCGCGACCTGTACAACCAGATCGAGAGCGAGCACCGCAAGCTCGGGAAGAGCCCGAACGTGACGTTCGATCAGTTGCGGAGCATGGTCGAGAAGCAGAGCGAAGCGGTCCGGTCGCGCTACAACGTGGACGTCGTCGGTTTCCGGGTCGACGTCGTCGACGGAAAGGTGAAGCTCAAGGCGAAGCCCATATCATGATCAAACGACTGCTCGTCATCGCGGCCGCGGCTCTGATGCTCTTCGGCTGCGCCCACAACAAGAATCCTTACCAGAAGACCCTCTTCATCGAGCGCTACCTCGACCCCGGCAACCCGCTCGACGTGCAGATCCGGAACACGCTCGACGCGCTGCGCGCCAATCCGCGCTCCGCCCCGCTCCACAATGAGCTCGGACAGCTCCTACGCCGGAAGGGATTCCCGAAGGACGCGGAGATCGAGTTCGAGCGGGCCGTCAACGCCGACCATCGCTTCTATCCCGCCTGGTACAACCTCGGCCTGGTGCGCGAGGACCGCGGCGATTATCCGGGAGCGCGCGTCGCCTTCCATCAGACGGTGCACTACAAGCATGGCCACGCCGCCGCGCTCTTCCAGCTCGGCTTGATGGAGGAGCACCGGCATCACGACGACGCGGCGATCGAGTACTACGCCAAAGCGTTCCTGATCAATCACGATCTGCTCGACGTGCACGTCAATCCGCGCATCCTCGACAGC
>DATFUW010000098.1:0-2196 GCA_035260605.1 Thermoanaerobaculia bacterium
AGAACTCGCGGAGCACTTGCGGACCCTCGCCGATCAGCTACGATGAACGCTTCCCATGTTCGAGAGCGTCAGTCCGGAAGCGTTTCATCGAAAGCGGCGCTGGCTGCTGTTCGAAGTGCTCCCACTTTCGATCGCCATCCATGGGATCGCCATTGCCGGCGCGCTCGCCAGCTCGATGATGCAGATCGTCTTTCCTGACCAATCGCCGCGGCTGGTGCGCGCCTACAGCCTGGCCACCATCCCCGAACCCCCGCCCCCGCCCCCGCCGCCCGCGGCCGTGCCGCGGCCGACCCTTCCTCCCGCGCCGCCGCCGCAGGAGGTCGTGGCACCGGCGATCATTCCCGACGCGATCCCGACGATCCCCGACCCCCCGCCCGCAATCGCTCTCGCGCCCGCGCCGCCGACCGACACCGCCCCTGCCGGCGGAACGGGAGGCGTGCCTGGAGGGGTGGAGGGCGGGATCGCCGGAGGCACGCCGGGAGGCACGCCGGCCTCGGTCCCCTTCCCCGACGACGGCCGCGTCCACATCCCGCGCAACGAGAACCTCCCCCTGCTGGTCCTCGATCAGGAGTTCCCGCACTATCCCGACGATGCGAAGAAGAAGCAACTCGAGGACCAGGTCGTCGTCCGCTACGTCATCGGAAAGAACGGGCGGGTCACCGACGTGCAGATCCTCAGCCACGCGAACTTCGCCTCGTTCGACACCGCCGCGGTCGAGGCCATCCGCAAGTGGCGTTTCCGCCCCATGATCAAGGATGGCAAGCCGGTCGAGGTGGAGCACGATCTGGCCGTCAATTTCGTGTTGGAGCGGAAATGACGCGGAGCACCGGCACGCGCGTTCCGTTCCGCTGCGCAGTTCCTCCCGCTTCAGCGTAACCAGCTTCGCGCCAAGCTGGCATGTCTTACGCACTCCGCACGATTCAGCCCGAGGCATTCGGGACGCTAGCGAACGAGGCGAGCCGATAATCCCTGGTGGGTCGGCCCGCCTCTTTTTTCGTGAGCCCGGTCACCCGATCGGCGTGACTCCTTCCCTTTCCCTGCCCCTGCGCCCCTCCTAATGTCTGCGCAGGAGGTTGAGCCATGAAACGAACGCTTCTCTTCCTCGTTGCGGTGGCTGCCGCCGCATCCGTGAGCGGACAACGAACGCCTTTTCAGGTCCAGCAGGCTCTGAGTGATGCGGTCGTGCGCGAGCGTCAGGCCATCGCGCGCTATGACGCGTACGCCGCCAGAGCGGATTCGGACGGCTACGCCGGCGCGGCCAGTCTGTTTCGCGCCGCGGCGAAGTCCGAGGCCGTGCACCTTCGGCGGTTCACGGAACTGATGACCGCGCGAGGGGTGACTCCACCCGTGGAGCAGGCCTCCGCGGTGCACCCGGGTACGACCCGGCAGAATCTCGCCCAGGCCTGTGAGGCCGAACAGTCGGAACGGGACGGTGCGTATCGCGATGCGATCAACGCCTGCATGACGAACCGCGACGACGAGGCGGCGAAGGTGTTCGATCAGACGCGCGACGCGGAAGTCGAGCACCTGAACCTCTGCGCCGCGGCGGGACGCGACCTGGAGGCGATGCGCCAGGCGCGGCAGTATGTCGTCTGCGATCACTGCGGATACGTCAGCGAGATCCGTCTCGGGTTCTGCCCGATCTGCCGGTCGGCCACGCGCTGACCGGCGCACGGGGCTTTCGTTATATTCTCCGGCACGATGAGTGACCGCCTTGCCGACCTCTATCCCGCGCACATCGAGACCCTGACACAGCGCCATGCCCGCGCACTCGAAGAGACCCGGTTCGATCATCTGATCGTCTTCGCCGGCGCGCTGCACTACGCCTTCCTCGACGACAACTCCTATCCCTTTCGACCCAACCCGCTGTTCAAGTGGTGGGTGCCGGTGGTCGACAACCCGAACTGCTCGGTGGTCTTCACCCCGGGACAGAAGCCACGTCTGATCTTCTTCCAGCCGGTCGACTACTGGTACAAGCCGGCGGAAACTCCCTCCGGGTACTGGACGCGGCACTTCGACATCACCGTGATCGGTGCGCCGGAAGACGCGGAGCAGCAGTACCCGAAGAGCGGACGGATCGCGTTCCTCGGCGAGATCGAGGGCCAGCATCCGGGCGAGCGGAATCCCGAGGATCTGATCCACCGTCTCCATTTCGACCGCATCACCAAGACGGCCTACGAAGTCGAGTGCATGCGG
>DATFUW010000099.1:0-5831 GCA_035260605.1 Thermoanaerobaculia bacterium
GACATTTCATGGGCCCGGTGTGGTGGCTGGCGCCGCTGATGTTTCCGATCGAGATCATCGGAAATTTTGCGCGCATCCTTTCGCTCGGCGTCCGTCTCTTCGGCAACATCTTCGGAGAGCACACCGCCACCGGAATCTTCATGGGACTGCTGCCGCTCGTCGTTCCCTGGCCGATGATGGGGCTTGGGATTTTCGGCGCATTCCTGCAGACGTTCGTCTTCATCATGCTGACGATGGTGTACATCAGCGGAGCCATCGCGGCCGAAGAGCATTGAGTTCCAGGAAAGGAGGAATCGGAGTGAACAAGAGAATCTTCATTGCGGCAGTCCTGGCGCTGTCCGCCGTGTCGGCTTTCGCCCAGGCGCCGGCCGGGGCAGGCGTCGAGCACGGAGGCGTCCAGTGGGGACTCGTTTCCGCGGCGTTCGTCCTCGGCATTGCCGCGGCCGCAGGCGCCATCGGTCAGGGCTGGGCCATCTCCTCGGCATGCGAAGGCATCGCCCGGAACCCGACCGCCGCCGGCCCGATCCGGCTGGCGATGATCATCGGCCTCGCGCTCATCGAGTCGCTGGTCATCTACTCCCTCGTCATCGCCTTCATTGTTCAGGCGAAATAGAACGGGCTCCGACCCGGGGCGCCGCCCCGGGTCGTCGTCCCGGCGGGGATGCCCGCGGCGGCTGCGCGAAAACAAACGAGCCGGCGTTTCCGCCGGCTCGTTTGTTCAGGTTCGATTGCTCGGATCGGTCACTGCGTGGTCATCATCCGCTGCAGTGCGGCGACGGCCGCGTCGGCCGAGAGCTTGTCGTTGAGCGCCAGGGTCTTGACTGTCGACCACTTGCCGCCGGTGTACATCAGATAGTCCACCGAAGTCGCGGTGCTGTTGTAGAGCAGCATCTGGCCGGAGTGATGCGGCGAGACGATCGTCGAGATGCGCCCGCTCCAGTCAGCGGAGAAGGCCGTCGGTGCCGGGATGCGCGGACCGCCGGGACGGACGCCCACCGGGATGTGGATGCGACCGTCGGCGACCGGCTTCAGCGTCACGCGATTGAACAGGTTGTAATGCGTGTCGCCGAAGATCACGTCGACCGAGTCGTCGGTCCCGTTGTCGACGAACGCCGGATGCTTGAGCACTTCGGAGTTGAAGTCCGGCGCCGTCTCGTTCGGGAGCATCGGCGGCGACATGGCAAACTCGTTGAGATCGTGAATCTCCGGTGCCCCCGGCACGCCGCGGGTGATGCTGATCAGCGCGTAGCGCGCGTTCTCACCGTATCCCGTTTCGTCCCACCATACCGCGTGGACCAGCAGGGCGGGGATGTCGGTGTACGAGCCGCCGTCCTGCAGCTGTGCGACGCGGCGGGTGATGGCGATCCGCAGGTTGTAGCGGATGTGGTACGGCTGGTTGTCGATGGAGAGCGTGTTCAGCCACGTCCCTCCCGCATATGAAGAGAGGAGCAGCTCGCTCGACATGGCGTTCGGCATTCTCAACCAGAAGACGAAGAGCGTCTGCGAGTCATCGTCGAAGGCCAGGGCCGGACGCCAGCTCGTTCCCGCGCTCAGCGAGTCGGGAACGATCATCGTCTGCGGCGCTTCGTTTTCGTGCTGGATCGTCAGAGTCAGATAACGGCTGACTCCCGCGGGAGCGGCGCCGTCGTTGACGACGCTCTCCACGGTATAGAGCGTTCCGTCCGAAGTGAGCAGGACGTCGCGATCCGGTGCCTGCGCGAAGAGAATCGCGGGCATCAGGACCAGGGCGAATGCGACGAGGATCCGTTTCATAATTTGAGGTTGACCATCGACCGCAGGTCGATCGCGAACAGCAGTGATTTCAGGTGGCGGAAATCGGGGTAGAACGCCGCCAGTTTGTCGAAGTGAAAGTCGGCGAGCTCCATGTCACCCGTCTTGTAGGCGATCTCGCCGAGAAGGTAGTGCGCGTTGCGGATCTGCCTCGGCTCGGAGGCCAGCTCGAGCGCCGTCTCGCCGCAGTGCAGCGCGCGCTCGAGATTGTCGAGCGCCAGATAGCCGAAGCAGAGGTCGATGAACGCCTCGGCGCGGTAGAGCGGCGCGGTGATCGAGGGGAGAGCCCGCTCGACCATCTCGATCCCTTCCTCGAACTCGTCGTTCAGCAGCTTCGAGGCGCCGAGGTTCTCCAGCGTCAGGGCGTACGTGAATTCGTGTTCCGCGCGGTCGGGAAAGCTCTCCAGCAGCGTGATGGCCTGCTCGCCGCATTCGATCGCCTTCTGGAACTTGGAGTCCATGTCGCTGATGCTTCCGAGCTCGTTCAGCGCCAGGACCTTCCACAGCGGTTCCTCCGCCTCTTCGGCCGTGGTCAGCGCGAGCTGTGCATAGAACGCCGCCCGCTTCAACTCGCTCTCCGTCCGGTACTTGAACGTCAGCGCGTAGGCGGCCAGGTAGACGTGTCGGAGATTGCGCCGTCGCATGATGATCATCGGCAGCGCCTGGACCTCCGGTCCGGAGCGCTCCCCCGCGATCATGGCGTCGGCCTTGTTGATCGTGATCAGCTCGCGCAGTTCGTCGTCGTCGGTCAGCGCCAGCGCGGCGTCGTAGCCGGTGATCGCTTCCTCCAGCTTCCCTGCGCGGACGCTGGCCAGCGCATCGCGCCGCAGCGCTTCGGCTCGATCGAGAACTTGTTCAGACATCGCCGCCCTCTCCCTCTCCTCCGTCCGGTTCCCACGAGCCCTGCTCCTGCACGCGCTTGAATTCGATGAACGTTTCCACTTCCTTCTGCGCCGCGGGGCTGAGCGTTTTCAGCTTATCGAAGACCGACTGCGACCGGCTGCCCTCCTCGAAGAAATCGCCGATGCTCAGATCGAACGTCTGCAGGATCTTGAGCAGCGTGTCGAGGCCGACTTTGTATTCTCCCTGTTCCATCCGGGAGAGATCCGACTGATGAATGCCGATCCGGTCCGCGAGCTCCACCTGCGTCAGCTTACGCTGGCGGCGGAGCTGCCGGATTTTGCGCCCGACGAGTTCGAGCTGGGCTGGCTTATTCATCGCCTTTTCGTTGACTTTTATGCTATAGAAAAATACACTTCGTGGCCTCAATCTACGGACTCGAGGCATCTCCTGTCAAGTCCGGAGGTCCCCCAACGCATCGGAACCTCTACCTCCTCCGCGAGCTGGTCAAGCGCGACTTCGCCGCCCGTTTTTCCGGCTCGGCCCTCGGCCTGGCCTGGGCCGTCATCCAGCCCCTCAGCCTGGTGGTCGTCTACTGGTTCGTCTTCACCTACATGTTCAGCAACGGCCCGACCCCTGGAAATGACCGCTACATCGATTTTCTGATCTCCGGACTCCTGCCGTGGCTGGGGATCAACGAGGGGCTGATCCGCTCCACGACCTCGATCGTGGACAACGCGCCAACGGTCCGCCGCCTGGCCTTCCGCAGCGAGCTGCTGGTCGTCGTGCCGAACGCCTCAGCCTTGATCTTCGAGGCCATCGGGCTGGCGCTGTTCATCGCCCTGCTCCTGGTTCGAGGACTCCCGCCGCGCCTGCTCTGGATCCTGCCGTTCGCGCTGCTGCTGCAGTTGGCGCTGCAGATCGGGGTGGGGTGGTTTCTCGCGGCGGGCTACGTGGTCTTCCGCGATCTGATGCCTATCATCGGCTTCGTGCTGTCGATGGCGTTCTTTCTCAGCCCGATCCTCTATCCGGTGGGAGGACGCTTCGAGAAGTTCTTTCTCTGGAATCCGATGACACCGCTGCTCGGTTTGTTTCGCAGCGCGATGCTCTCGGATTCGTTACCTGGAATCGGCTCGCTCGTATTTCTTTTGGTCGTCTGCTCGGCGTTCTTCACCGGAGGACTGGCGTTCTTCCGGCGGGCACAGTCGACGCTGGCGGATCTGATTTGACTCTGGAGAAGAAGGAGACCTCGTCCGAATGTTCGAAAAGAAATTCCTGATCGCCCTCTGCGCCGCCGCGCTGGCCGCCCCGACCGCGGCGCTCGCGCAGAATCCGCCGCAGACGGCGACCGCAGCGCCCGCCCAGGCCACCGCCGTCCCCGACGGCGGCGTCCCGCATTACATCCGCGCCGAGACCCCGGAACAGCGAAGGGAGCGGCTCGGGACGCCGGACGATCCCGGTCCCAATCCCGATCCGAGCCAGCATTACTGGCGCTTCGGCCAGTCGTATCACATCGAGAGATTCGATCGCCGCTTCGAGAACTACGAAGGGTGTGAGCCGGGCTTCGTGCGCCCCTATGGCTTTCTGAACGTTCAGAAAGAGATCTACCAGATCAACGACAAATGGGTGTGGGTGTGGATGGATGATCCCTCTCCCGACGCGAGCGTCCCCGCGCCTCCTCCTCCGCGCTATACCGACGCGCAACTGCGCCACTTCGAGAACATGCGGCCGGAGTTCTCGGCGGTGCAGCCGAAGAGCGCGGCGGAGACGATCCGCTTCGAGGAATCGTCGCAGGGTCTGCCGACCTCCGGATCGTGGCGTAACTCTCCCGCGGTCGCCGATATGAACGGCGACGGCTGCCCCGACATCATCGCGCCGCCGGAGCGCAAGGGCGGCCAGGTGCCGGCGATCTTCCTCGGCGACTGCAAGGGACACTGGACGCTCTGGCGCGCAGTGCGCTGGCCCGTGGCGGTGGACTACGGCAACGTTGCCGCTGCCGACTTCAATCGAGACGGTCACATGGATCTCGTCTTCGGCGTCCATCAGGTCGGCCCGATCGTGCTGCTGGGAGACGGGAAGGGGGGCTTCACCGTCTCGAACAAAGGGATGGAACACGCGTTTGCCACGCGGCGCGTGATGGCGGTCGACGTCGACCACGACGGCGATCCGGACGTGGTGGTGCTGAACGAGGGTGTCTCGCCCGTCTTTCGGGGTGCCGCGGCGAAGATTCGCGTCTATCTGAACCGCAACAAGGGAACGTCGTGGCAGGCGGTCGACATCGCCGGTCCGGATCGGCCGGTGTCGGGCGACTGGATGACGATGGGGAACTTCAACGGCGACCGCTATCCCGACTTCGTCGCCGCAACGATCTATCAGAACAGCAACGACATCATCTTTCTGAGCAAGGGGGCGAAGCAGTGGAAGCCGCTCGGCGCGGCTCCGTCGCTGATTCCGGCGCTGGGGTTGTATTACGCGAACACCACCGGGAAATTCAGTTCGAAGACGCGCGACGACGCCGTTGTGTCGTATCAGCGCGTCTGGCCCGGGGATCTCGACCAGGCGACCATGCCCTCGCCGCCGCTGACGAACTTGGTCGGAATCGATCGCATCAGCTTCCACGGAAAGACCCCGGTGCGCACGCCGGTGGTCCGCTTCACAGGGACGCGGCCGATCCTCGGCCTGGCGTCGGGCGACTTCGACGGTGACGGCAAACCCGATCTCGTCTACACGCGGTTCGATCCGCGCGAGCTGGTGATCCTGCTCGGCGACCGCAAGGGCGGGTTCGCGCAGGCGAAGGTCGAAGGGGTAAAGCTCGACCCCAATACGAACTACGACATCACTGTCGCGGATGTGAACGGGGACGGGCGGCCCGATCTGATCGTGATGTACGAGTCGGCGGGTGCGAGCACCACGTTCGGGCAGCGCGACGGCTCGATTGCCGTGTTCCTCAATCGCGGAGCGGCTCCCGCGGCGCGGGCCGCGAAGTAAGTCGACGCATCCCGTGCGAGGCGGTGCGACGCGCCGCCTCGCGCATTTTCCGAGTGGGCATCGAACTTGCGGCGGGCGTCGGGCCGGGAGCGGGTTGCCGTAACTGGTGGTTGTATTGAGGGAGTGCTTCGATATAATGCGCCGGATTTCCCTCGGTCCCTCGTATGGCGTAACGCCATAAAATCGTGTTTCGGGTCTTGACTTCTCGATTC
>DATFUW010000100.1:0-8108 GCA_035260605.1 Thermoanaerobaculia bacterium
CATTCCTCATCGAGGAACTTCTGGCGCTCGCCTTTCATCAGCAGATCGCGCGCGCCCGGCCTGACATACATCCCCAGCCCCCGCCGCTTTTCGATGAGCTCCTCGTCGACGAGCTCCTGGTAGCTCTTCAGTACCGTGATCGGATTGAGCCGGTACTCGGTAGCCACGTGACGCACGGATGGCAACGCATCTCCTTCCTTCAAGACACCATCGAGGATCAGCGCGACGACCCGGTCGCGAAGCTGCCGATAGATCGGCTGACCGTCATTCCACTCACGGTCCATCCGTTATTTCGCGCGCGTCAGGTCGAGCCGCGCATGCATCGGTTTGTCGCCCGGTCTCCTGTACGTCCACTCTTCGACATGGTGATCGGCGTCCATCAGAGTGAATGTCACGTGCTGCATGTGGCCGTACTTCGTGCTGCCGGAAACGTCGAGGAAATCGAAATCGATCGTCTTGCCGTCGGCGGACGCCCGCGCCGTCATCCGCGGACGATTGCCGGCGTCGCAGTAGTGGGTGAGGACCAGATGATCGCCGTCGAGATAAAAGATCGTCAGCGGATCCTCGGGGTGTGCGGGACTCGTGATCTCATGCATCAGCGCATTTCCCATCGACGTGACGCGCATCGTCACCTGCGCGCTCTGCCCTTCGACGTCGGCCTGCACGGGAATGGTTCGGACCGTCCCTACCCATGTCCCGGCGAGCGCTTTGAGTCCGTCGAACGATTGCTGCGCGCCCGTCTGCGCGAGCAGGGCCGTCGCGAATGCGACCAGAAAAAGAGAGATTGCCATCGGCTTCATTGTTGTCTCCTGTCTTCGAGGTGGTGTAGTTAACTACAACACTATATCTGCTGTCAAGCGGCTCGTGATGACGATCACTTCGACCGATGGCAGGCGGCATCGGCTGCGCGGCCTGCGCCGCGCTAGGGTTCCCCCGTGAGCCATCCCGACCTCATCCTGATCCACGCCCCGAGCGTCTTCGACTTTCGGGAGCGGACGATCTTCTACGGGCCGATCAGCGACGTGATCCCGTCGTCGCCGGTGTTCGAGATGTATCCGATCGGGTTCCTCACGCTGGCCGCCTATCTTCGGCGCCACGGATATCGCGTTCGGATCATCAATCTCGCACTGCTGATGATGCGCAGCCGGCGCTTTCGTCCGGAAACGCTGTTGCGCCGGCTGAAACCGACGCTGTTCGGAATCGATCTGCACTGGCTTCCGCACGCGCACGGCTCGCTCGAAGTGGCCGCGCTGCTCAAGCGGCTGCATCCCGAGATCCCGATCGTCTTCGGCGGGATCTCCTCGACCTACTTTCACGAGGAGCTAATCCGCGAAGCGTCGGTGGACTTCGTGCTGCGCGGCAGCGTCACGGAGCCGGCGCTGCTGGCGCTCCTGCGCGAGCTCCAGGGGGAGCGGCGCTTCGAGCGGGTGCCGGCGCTGACGTGGAGGGGGGGCGTGAACCGGCCGGCTCCCGCGCCGCAGTCGCTCGATCCATACACCATGGACCTGGGGATGATGGTCGGTTCGGTCGTCGGTCGGATCGACTTCTGGACGAACGTTCCGTTTCATTTCTGGTGGCGGCATCCGATCACCGCGGTATTCACGGTGCGTGGATGCGCCCGCGGCTGCGTGACCTGCGGCGCGTCGAACGCGTCGTTCCGGCGGTTCATGACCCCACCGCATCCCATCCTGCGCTCTCCCGAGGCGATCGCGCGCCAGGTGCGGGAACTGGCGGCGATCACGCGCGCGCCGATCTTCCTCGTCGGCGATTTGCGCGACGGCGGAGTGGAGTACGTGCAGCGCGTCCTGGGCGCGCTTTCCGGCAGCCGGGTGTCGAA
Source organism: Thermoanaerobaculia bacterium (assembly GCA_035260605.1). GTDB lineage: Bacteria > Acidobacteriota > Thermoanaerobaculia > Gp7-AA8 > Gp7-AA8 > Gp7-AA10. The sequence goes on from DATFUW010000100.1 coordinate 1,838, forward strand.
CCGCATCGTGTTCGAGTTCTTCGACCCGCCCCCGGCCGAGCTGATCGGGCGCATCGATGCCTCGGTCGATCACTGGGGCGCCGAGCTCTCGCCCGAAAGTCAGGACGAGATGATCCGCAAGCGGATGGGGAAGGCGCACTACACGAATGCGCGCCTGGAGTCGGCGATCGCCGCGATCATGGCCAGCCGCGCCGAGGGGCTCGATCTCTTCTACATGATCGGTCTGCCGGAGCAAACGGTGGAGAGCGTCGCGGAGATGACCGACTCGATCGAGTCGCTCTTCCGGCGCTTCGACCGCCGCCTCTCCGCGTTCATCACGCCGATGGGACCGTTCATCGATCCGGGGAGCGACGGATTCGAGCGCGCGGAGGCGAACGGCTACACCATCCGCGCGCACACGCTGGCCGAGCACCGCACGCTGCTCGAGCAGCGCGACTGGGAATCGATCCTCAATTATGAGACGCGGTGGATGACGCGGGCCCAGATCGTCGACGCGACCTACGACGCGGCCGAGCGCCTCAACGATCTGAAGGAACGCCATGGACGGATCGCGGCGAGCACGGCCCGCGGCGTGCGCAGGCGCCTCGCCGCCGCGCGCTCGATCCGCCGGCAACTCGCCGAGGCGGGCGATGGCCCGCTCGATCCGCGCATCCACCGGGCTCTCGTCGGCGAGATCCGCGAGTTCTCCGAAGGGACGATCAACGATAAGGGAGAGCTCTTCCCGCCGGGCGCGTTTCTGCGGAATTTCCGGCTCCTGGGCATTCTCCGCCTGCTGTTTCAGAACCTCTGGCGCGGCGGCGTTCCGGCTGGTCCGCCGGTCGAGTGACGTCCATCACCGGCCCGCGTGCTTCGAGTCATCCGCCGATGTTCTCGTCGAGCCTACCCTTCCAGTCATGACTCCCTCTGGCCGGCGGATCGAAATCCGCGGGACCGTTCAAGGCGTCGGATTTCGCCCCTTCGTCTACCAGACGGCGGTGCGGATCGGGATCACCGGAACGGTGATGAACGACTCGCGCGGCGTGTGCATCGACGCGTTCGGGAGCGAGGAGAAGCTGGAGACTTTCACAACGGCCATGCGCTCCGAAGCTCCTCCCGCGGCATCGATCGGGAGCATCGAATGGGCGCCGATCGCGGCGCAGGCACCGCCGCGGTTCACCATCGAAGCCAGCCGCGAGGCGGCCGGGCACCGCGTTTCCATCCCCGCGGACCTGGCCACCTGCGGCGACTGCGCGCGCGAGATCTTCGATCCCGACGATCGCCGCTTCCGCTATCCGTTCACCAACTGCACGAACTGCGGTCCGCGTTACTCCATCGTCACCGGCGCTCCGTACGACCGGGCGAAGACGTCGATGGTGCGTTTCACGATGTGCCCGCAGTGCCGGGCCGAATACGAGGACCCGTCGAACCGGCGGTTCCACGCGCAGCCAAACGCCTGTCCGGCCTGCGGGCCGCGGCTGAAGGCCATGACCGCGGCGCAGCACGACGTGAACACCTCGGATGCGATCGACTTCGCCGCGCGGTCGATCCGCGCCGGATTCATCGTCGCGGTCAAGGGGCTCGGCGGATTTCACCTCGCCTGCGACGCGACCTCATCCATCGCCGTGCGCAGGCTGCGCGAACGCAAGCGCCGCGATTCCAGGCCGTTTGCCGTCATGGTCCGCGACCTGCGCGCAGCGCACGAAGTCGCCGAGCTCACCGATGCCGAAGTCTCGCTGCTCACCTCCGTCGAGCGTCCGATTGTCCTCTGCCGTCAGCGACCGGGTGTGCTGGCGTCCGAAGTCTCGGGACAGAATCCGCTCGTCGGGCTGTTCCTGCCGTACACGCCGCTTCATCACCTCCTTCTTCACGACGCCAGCACACCCGTAGTCATGACCTCCGGCAACCTCTCCGACGAACCGATGGTCACGCGGAACGAAGAGGCCTTCGCGCAGCTTCGGACCATCGCCGACGTCTTCCTGGTGCATGACCGGGCGATCGTCACGCGCGTGGACGACTCCGTGGTGCGGGTGATCGACGGCGGGCCGGTGATGCTGCGCCGCGCGCGGGGATTCGTTCCGCGAGCCATCGAGGCCCGCGCGGAATTCGCCGAGCCGCTGCTGGCCTGCGGCGCGCACCTCAAAAACACCTTTTGCCTCACCGCGGGAAACCGCGCCTACCTCGGGCCGCACATCGGCGACTTGGAAAGCGTGGAAACGCTCCGGGCCTACGAGGCGGCCATCGAGGGGATGAAGGAGTTCGTCGGAGTCAGGCCGCAGATCGTGGCGCACGATCTCCATCCCGATTACTTCAGCACGCGATACGCACTCGCCCAGCAGGGTGTCCGCACGATCGGCGTCCAGCACCATCACGCGCACGTCGTCAGCGTCATGGCCGAGCACGGGCTCGAGGGGCCGGTCGTCGGAGTGGCCTACGACGGCACGGGATACGGCACCGACGGCACCGCCTGGGGCGGCGAGATCCTGATCGCCCGCGAGGCTTCTTTCGAGCGCTTCGCCACGTTCCGTCCGGTCGCCCTTCCGGGGGCCGACCAGGCCATCCGCCAGCCGTGGCGCGTCGCGCTGGCGCTGCTCGACGATTCCTTCGGCGGCAAGGCGCCGCTGCACTCGATTCCGCTGTTCCGCGAGATGCCGCGGCCGGCCATCGACGCCGTGCGCCGGATGGTGGGAAGAAAATTCAACGCTCCGCCGGCGCGCGGAGTCGGGCGCTACTTCGACGCCTTCGCCGCATTCATCCTCGGCATCGCCGAGGCGCGGCACGAAGGAGAGCTGGCATTCCTGTGGAACGTCGTCGCCGATGACGGCGAACGCGGCGTCTACCCGATCGTCGTCCACGACGGCATCGCGCCGTGGGAGATCGATCCACGGCCGATGGTCCGGTCTGCGCTCGAGGACCTCCTGGCCGGCCGGACGCCGGGGACGATCGCCGCGCGTTTCCACAACACACTCGCCGCGGTCACCGTGGAGGTGGCACGTGCGGCCATCGCCCAGCATGGAGCGATGCCGGTCGCGCTGAGCGGAGGCTGTTTTCAGAACCGCAGACTCGCGGAGAGCGTCATCGACGTGCTCCGTCCCGCCGTCCCCGTCTTCATGAACCGCAACGTGCCGCCCGGTGACGGCGGTATCGCGCTGGGGCAGGCGTTCGTAGCAAGTGCAATCGCCGCCGGTTTGGGAACAGCGGTCACCAGTGAGGTTCCAGTATGTGCCTAGGAGTTCCGGGAAAAGTGCTCGAAGTCGACGGCTGGACAGCGATCGTCGATTTCTGGGGCGTGAAAAAGCAGGTGCTGCTCAACATCGTCGACGAGCCGGTCGCTCCCGGCGATTACATCCTCAATCACGTCGGCTTTGCCATCCGGCGTATCCCGCCGGAGGCGGTGGCCGAGACGCTGGCGCTGTACGAGGAGTTGCTGAAGGACGGTGTCGACGACCTGATGGCCAGCGACGTGCGCGGAGAAGTCGAGGGGACGTCGTGAAAGCGCAGCGAGCACTTTCGGGCACCGCGCGTAGCGAGGATGGCGGGAGCGCGGCAGTGAACTCCGAACTCCGGTTCCGCGATCCGAAGCTGGCGCGCGAGCTCGCGGCGACATTGAAGCGACTCGTCGGCGAGATCGGACGTCCGGTCGCGGTGATGCACGTCTGCGGGAGCCACGAACAGGCCATCGCCAAGTTCGGGCTGCGCTCGCTCTTTCCGAAAGGACTCGAGGTCATCATGGGTCCGGGCTGCCCGGTCTGCGTGACCGACACGCCGGAGGTGGACGAAGGGGTGCTGCTGGCCCGGCAGGGCGTGCGCATTGCCACATTCGGCGACATGCTCAAGGTGCCGGGGACGGTGCAGTCGCTGGCGGACGCGCAGGCCAGCGGCGGCAAGCTGGAGATCGTCTACAGCCCGAAGCAGGCCGTCGACATCGCGCGCAAGACGTCGGACGAGGTCGTCTTCTTCGCCACCGGATTCGAGACGACGGCGGTGGCCACGGCCGCGGTGATCCTCGACGACCCGCCGAAGAATTTCTCGATCCTCTCGGCGCACAAATACATCCCGCCGGTGATGGAGATCGTGGCGGAGATGCCGGAGTCGCGGATCGAAGGGTTCCTGGCGGCCGGACACGCGGCCACGATCACCGGATGGGCGGTGTTCGAGCCGTTCGTGGAGCGCCACGGCGTGCCGGTGGTGGTCGCGGGGTTCGAGCCGATCGACATCCTGGCCGGACTGGTGGAGCTGGTGCAGTTGATCCGCGACCGGAAGCCGGCGGTGAAGAACATGTTTCCGCGCTGCGTGACGCGCGAGGGGAACCTCGCAGCGCAGCAGCAGCTATGGCGCGTGTTCCGGCCGCTGGGCGGGCGGTGGCGGGGGATCGCGCACGTGCCGAACGGAAACCTGCGGCTGCGGGACGAGTTCGCGCACGTCGACGCACGCAAGCGGTTCACCATCGACCTGCCGTCGCTGTGGGACTACGCGCCGCCGCAGCTCGCGCGGCAGTGCATCTGCGGCGACATCATGGCCGGGATCCGCAATCCGCGCGACTGCACGCTGTTCAACAAGGAATGCGTGCCCGAGAACCCGATCGGCGCGTGCATGGTATCGAACGAAGGGACCTGCAAGATCTGGCACCTCTACGGAGGCGTCCCCGATCTGGCGGAGGTAAACGGATGAGCGCCGTTGCGGAACGCATCACGCTGAAGCAGGGCGGTGGCGGGCGCGCGATGCGCGCGCTGATCGAGAAGCTGTTCATTCACGATTTCGCGGCGCTGCCGTTCGACGGAGTCGGCGTCGGCGCCATGGACGACGGCGCGGCCATCCGCGTCGGAGACGAGTGGCTGGTCATCACCACCGACTCGCACGTGATCCATCCCATCGTCTTTCCCGGCGGCGACATTGGCCGCCTGTCGATCAGCGGCACGGTCAACGACCTGGCGATGATGGGGGCCACGCGCGTCGCCGCGCTCACCTGCGGCGTCATTCTGGAGGAGGGATTTCCCATCGAGTCGCTGGAAGCGATCCAGCGGTCGATGGTCGCCACCTGCCGCGAAGCAGGCGCTCCGGTCGTCACCGGGGACACGAAAGTCATGGGCCGCGGCGAGATCGACGGGATCGTGATCAACACGACCGGAATCGGCTTCGCCCGGAATCTGATCCGCGACAACGGCCTGCGCGCCGGCGACAGGATCATCGTCACCGGCTCGATCGGCGAGCACGGTCTGGCGGTGATGGCCCGGCGCCACGGCATCGAGTTCGAGGCGGACCTCGTCTCCGACGTCGCGCCGATCAACGGGCTGATCGAGCCGCTCACGCGCACCACGGCGATCACGGCGATGAAGGACCCCACGCGCGGCGGCGTCGCCAGCGCACTGCACGAGATGGCCTCCAAGAGCGGCGTGGGGATCGTCCTCCAGGAGAGCGACATCCCGGTCACCGCGGCCGTGCGGGCCATCGGCGAGATGCTGGGGATCGATCCGCTGCACGTGGCCAACGAGGGGAAGGCGATCATGGGCGTCCGGCCGGATGCCGCGGACGAAGTGCTCGCCGTCCTGCAGGCACACCCGCTGGGACGAAACGCCGCGGTCATCGGTACGTGCGTGAGCGAGCGGCCCGGCTCCATCATTCTCGACACCGGATTTGGGAGGAGGCTGCTCGCCGAGCCCGACGGCGAGCCGCTGCCGCGCATATGCTGAGCGACTTCCTCCACGTCGGCGTCCTGACATCGGACCGCGCGCGCGGGCTGGACGGCCTGTTGCACCATCCGTTCCGCGGAACGCTCTACGACGTCGACTGCATCCTGACGCGACATCCGCCGCGCGATCTCGCGCTGCGCGCTTCGTTCGACGAAGAGACGGCCGAGCTGCTGTGGCAGTCGGGCGTCGACACGGTCGTGCTCCTGGGCTACCTCTGGATCGCCACCGAACCGCTGCTGTCCGCATTCCCCAACCGCATCTTCAATGTGCACGACGGGCTGCAGCGGTACCCCGGTCTGCACGCCACGCGCGAGGCCATCCTCGCGGGCGAGAGTGAGACCTACAGCATCGTGCATCACGTCACGCCGGCGCTGGACGGCGGCCCGGTCATCGCCAGGAGCCGTCCGCTTCCGGTCGCGCCGTTCGTGCGGGAAGCGGTGATGATCGGGGCCACCGACATCGTTCGGGCCTACGCCTACGCCCACCGCGAGTGGATGATCCGCAGCACCTGGAGCGATCTGCTGGTCCACGCGCTGGAGGAAGTCGCCGCCGGCGCCGATGTGGGAGTCGGGGCATGAGCCACATCCGGATCGACCTCGACCGCG
>DATFUW010000101.1:0-4510 GCA_035260605.1 Thermoanaerobaculia bacterium
GCTGAACGTCCGGTCAGTGGAGCGAATTCCAGGTCAGGATTCGCTCGATTGCTGCAGCGCGTTCTGAACCGCGGCCACCACGTCGTCCCCGCCCGGCCACGGCCTGCCGACGTGCTTCGCCAGCAGCCCTCCCTTCCGGGAGGCGACCGTCCGGCCGTTCACGAAGACCTCGAACTGGCCGTGCCGCCCCTTCTCGAGATCGACGGGCAGCTTCAGACGCTCCCGGATCAGGGCGGCGAATCTCGTCGCCTTCGCCGTGGTCGTCGCTCACGTGTCGCAGTAGACGATTCGAACACCCATGCCCGGCATTCATCGTGGCCGCGAACGCCGGCCGCGATGCGCGGGTTCCTGATCTCATGAACATCCTCGAAGCCATCGGAAGCACATCGCTGATACGCCTGCAGAGAGTCGTCCCGCGAGAGCGCCATCGGTCCTGATCGCCCGGCCGAAGCCGCCCGTCCTTTTCCGCGTGTCACGACGGCGCAGAGGCTTCGCGTTCACTGCAATTCACCTCGCGAGCACGTTGCCGGCGGCGGTTGCTTACATTGCGGGCGCGACGCTGCGGAACATGGGGGACATGCCCGGCGCTCTGGACGTGTGACGCGCCGGAGGAGGCATCCGAAGGCGGCGCCCTATGCGTCGATCGAGGACTCCCCGCGCCGCCCCGGACGCAGGGTGGCCCACAGGCCTGACGCGGAAACGACGAGCAGTCCGCCGAACAAAACGAGTTTCTGCCGCTCACCGAAGATCAAGGCGCCGGTGGCGAACATGATCGAGTAAACCATCACCACGCCGAGGAGCCACGCGAGCGCGTTACGCGTGAGCTCGACGTTCGGGCCGCGGATCCCGGTCTCCCGGGCTAAGCGGCGCCAGCCGAGATCCGCGGGGCGCGCGCGCCGGTAGAACGCCACGAGCGTCTCGTTCGACTCGGGACGCGTGGCAAAGGTCACGGCGATCCAGACGATCGTCGTGACCGCGGTGGTCACGATCAGGTTCAGCGCGAAGCCGCGCGGCGTGCCGCTGTCGATCTGCGACCGCAGGGCCAGCGAGGTCACCAGCGCCGCCCCCATCGCGCTGACCTCCGACCAGGCATTGATCCGCCACCAGTACCATCGCAGCATGTAGACCAGCCCCGTCCCCGCGCCGAGCATCATCAGAAACTCCCATGCGTGGCTGATCTGATCCATGAAGATGGTCACCACGATCGACAGCACGAGTGTGATGGCCACGGCGACGCGCGACGCCGCCACGTAGTGCCGCTCGCTCGCGTCGCGGCGGATGAAGCGCCGGTAAAGATCGTTCATTAGATAGCTCGATCCCCAGTTCATCTGCGTGGCCATGGTCGAGGTGTACGCCGCGGCGAACGAGGCCAGCATGAAGCCGCGCAACCCGACCGGCAGCAGATCGACCATCATGCGCACGTAGTTCTGGCCCGGATCCTCCACTCCGGCTACCCGCACCGCGCCGCCGTAGATCACGAGCGAGCAGAGCGCGGTGATGACCCACGGCCAGCTCCGGATGGCATAGTGCGCGACGTTGAAGAAGAGCGCCGCCGCGCGACCCTCGTCTTCGTTTCGCGTGGCGGAGATGTTCTGCACGACGTATCCGCCGCCTCCGGGCTCCGCCCCCGGATACCACGAGGCCCACCAGTTCACGCCGACGAGCGCCGCGAGCGTGATCGCCGGCATGACCCAGACGCCGCCGCCCGCCGGCCAGAACGCGAGCACGTCGTGTGCGTTCCCGAACAGCGTCCCGGGAGGCGTGCCGGCCGGATGCGCGGAGCCGAGCTTCTGCAGCAGCGCAGGCGCACCCCCCACCGCACGCCAGGAGATGACCGCGAGCACGATCGCCCCTCCCATCTCGAAGCAGTACTGCAGGCCGTCGCTGGCGGCGATCCCCCAGTAGCCGGCGAGCACGGTGTAGACGAAGGTGATCAGCAGGCAGCCGGCGATCGCCGCCCACTTGTTGATGCCCAGGGTCCCCGACAGCACCTTGGCCATGCCGAGGTTGACCCATCCCATGATGATGATGTTGACCACCAGGCCGAGGTAGGCGGCGCGGAAGCCGCGCAGGATCGCGGCCGGCCTACCGCCGTAGCGCAGCTCGGTCAGCTCGACATCGGTGACCACCTCGGCGCGCCGCCAGAGCCTGGCGAAGAAGAACACGGTCATCATTCCCGAGGCCAGCATCGACCACCACAGCCAGTTCCCAGCCACTCCGTTCCTGGCCACCATCTCGGTCACGGCCAGCGGCGTGTCGGCGGAGAAGGTCGTGGCCACCATCGCCGTGCCGGCGAGCCACCACGGAGTGGAGCGGTGCGAGACGAAATAGTCGAGCATCGACCGCCGCGCGCGGCCGATGAAGAAGCTCGCTACAGCGACGATGATCGCGAAGTACGCGGCGATGACGGCGAAATCGAGAATGGACAGACGCATGGTTCAGACGACGGTCACCGGAAGCCGCCCGGTCATTCTCTCCTCCCCGAAGATCGCTTGAACGGCCGCGATCTGCATCACCGGCTGAATTCCGTACGCGCCAAGAACCGTGGAGTGCGCCGGGAGCTCGCGGATCAGATAGGGAGTGCCGAAGGAGACGGCGATGACCGGGACGTTTGCCGCGAGCGATTCGACGAAGCGCCGGGCCACGGCGGGGACGGCGATGCGCCCGGCGCCCGAGCGGGCGCGGATGGCGAAGGCTATGAGGGCGGCCTCGGCGTCGCCGGGCGGCGGGAGTTCGTCGTCGTGCGTGCCTGCATCGAGGAGCGCGGCACGCACGACGCGGGCTCGCCGGCGCACCTCGCGCTCGAAATCGGGCAGCGGGTTCGGTTCGGGAACGTCGCTCACTATGGCCAGCAGCACGCGCGTTCCCGATGACAGCGGCAGGGCATCGCGCTCGTTCCGCACGAGCGTCACGGCGCGGCGGGCGATCTCTGCCGCGAGATCGCGGTGCTCCTTCGAATCGATGGTCCGGAAGATCTCGTCCGCGGAGGCGTGCGGCACGCCGGCGAACCGCTTCGCTGCCAGGATCCGCCGCACCGACTCGTCGATCCGCCCCACGGACAGACGGCCGCTGTTCACCGCCGCTTTCACCGCGGCGATCGCGGCGTCGGGATTCGGCGAGAGCAGGATCTGATCCTCCCCCGCCTCGATGGCCCGCACCGCCGCCTCGCCGGCGTCGAAGTGCTCCGTGATTCCTCCCATGTCGAACGCGTCGCTGACGACCAGGCCGTCGAAGCCGAGCGTTCGCCGCAGCAGACCGTCGACGATCTTCGAGGAGACCGTCGCCGGCAGCGTTCCTCCGCGTGGCACTTCGCCCGCGGCCGTTCCGTACGGGTTCTCTCCGTGACCGAAGGCGCGGACCGGGGCGGGCGTCGGATCGATCGCCGGCACGGAGAGATGCCCGATCATGATGGAGGCCACGCCCGCGGCGATCGCCGCGCGGAACGGCACCAGTTCGACGCGCTCCAGCCGTTCGGCGGAGACATCGAGCAGCGGGAGCGAGCGGTGCGAATCGATGTGCGTGTCGCCGTGGCCGGGAAAGTGTTTCGCCGTCGCCAGCACTCCTTCGCCCTGCACGCCGCGAATGAACGCCGTCACGTAGCGGCTGACCTCCGCCGGGTTCTCGCCGAAGCTGCGGGTGTTGATCACCGGGTTGGCGGGATCGACGTTCACGTCGGCCACCGGCGCAAGGATGTGGTTGATGCCGAGGGCTCGCGCCTCGCGGGCCACGACCCGGGCCGCCTGTTCGGCGAATGACGGATCGCCGGTCGCGGCGACTGCCATCGCCGAAGGCCAGAAGGTCGTGTCCGTGAAGCGCATCCCGATCCCGGCCTCGAGATCGGCGCTCATCAGCAGCGGAACGCGCGATGCGGCCTGCAGCCGCGCGTTCAGCAGCGCGGTCTCGTAGACGTTGGAGACGAACCAGATGAAGCCGCCGACATGATTGTCGCGGACGTGGTGCAGGAGCCGCTGGAACTCCGCCGACGACTCCGCGAGGAAGATGCCGCGGGCGCCGATGGAGAAGAGCTGCCCGACCTTCTCGTCGAGCGACAGGTCGTTCACTTCACGGTCGCCCGGACCTGGAATGCGGTCTTGATCGCCGGGTCCTTCCTCGAATGGACCTCGACCTGCTCCTGCAGCGGTCCCGGCCTGACCCGCGCGCCGTCGATGGTCACGGTGACGGCTTCGGTCCCCTTCGCCGGAAGCTTCGTGTTGTAGTCGTAGAAGAGGCAGTGGCACGAAGAACGAACGACCTCGATGTCGACCGGCGCGTCGCTCAGGTTCGTGATCTGGAACTGCCGCACGGCGCGGGTCCCTTTCTTGATCGTCCCGTAGTCGGCGACCAGCGGTTTCACCGAAAAGAGCGGGGCGGGCGGCGGGGCGGGCGTGACGGCGGGGGGCCGGGCGGCGGTGGCAGCCGTCGCCGTGGTGACCGGATGCTGCGCGGCCGGCACGACGGTCCCCGGGCCCGAGCTGGCGCGCCAGATCAGCCACCCGATCACGCCGAGGAC
>DATFUW010000102.1:0-6442 GCA_035260605.1 Thermoanaerobaculia bacterium
ACTCGCTCTTCGGCCCGCGGAGGAACCGCGGCGCGCGCGCCTGCTTGAGCTGGTCGATGTTGATCGGGTAGCTGCCGTTCTTCCGGCTGAAGGCGTCGATCGCCGCGGCGTACTGCTTCATGATGAAGATCGTCTGCTTCTCGCGGTCGCGCTGCAGGATTGTTGACCACTGCCGCGGGACGGTGTAGGCGATGAAGATCATCATCACCGTCAAGATGACGATCAGGCCGGCGAGCGTGAAGCCGCGCTCGCCGCGCTTACCAGTCGTGGTAGGGAGTGCCATCGAGTCCGTTCCCGGGTGCGTTGCTGTGGATGTCGAAGATGCCCGGCGTTCCGGCCTGCGAGGGATCGGCGGTCGGGTCGACCGCGGTGGGATCGTCGGGATCCGTCGAGACCGGCACTTCCTGCCAGTCGGCCCGTCCGGTGATCGGGTCCTTCGGCATGGCGCGCAGGTACTTGCCGTCGACGACCGCCTGGAGGCTCTCCGGATAGCGCTGCTTGTCGGCGTAGAAATCGTCGATCGCCTTCCGCATCTCGAACAGGTCGTGGCGCAGCGCCGCCTCGCGCGCCTTCTGCTGCGCGTAGCGCACATTGGAGATCGCCAGGCCGGCGAGGATGCCGATGATGGTCACGACGACGATGAGCTCGATGAGCGTGAACCCGCGCTCTGCCGGACGCAGACTGCGCCCGGGAAGCCGGTTCCGTTCGTGCCTCATTGCGCGTTCATCGTTCATCGTTGATTACCACTCGTTGTAGTGCGTCTTTCCGTCGAGCGCGAGGGCCTGCGACGGGCAGTGGACTTCGAACACGTTGTTTTCGTCCGACGAGCTCGTGTCGGGGTCGTCCGTGTCGGACAGTGTGATCCAGTCGTTCTTGCCGGTCATGGGATCGATCAGGTCGCGTTCGCGCAGCAGCCGGATCTTCTTGCCGTTGTTCAGCTCGATTGGCTTGACCAGCTCATCGAGGGTCTTCGGATACTCACCCTGCCCGAGGTCGGGCGGCTTCTTGATGGCCACCATCGGGTTGGCCTGCGTGTTGACTCCGCCGACGCCGACGCCCCCCGCCCCTCCCGGATTGCCGGCGATGCGCAGCTGGTGGTACGTGTCGATCGCCCCGGTGATCCTGCGCAGGGCTTCGCGCAACTCGATCTCCTTCTCGCGGCACAGGCCGAAGCTCGCCAGCGGCATGGCCACCGCCGCGAGGATGCCGATGATGGCGATGACGGTGATCAGTTCCGCGAGGGTGAAGCCGTGGGATCGATGACGAACGGAGATCATTCCACCTTCGCATGGCCGCCGGAAACTTCGGAGACCACGAGCTGGCCCTGCCCGTTTTTCAGGCCGGGGTCCTCCATAACAAGCCAGGTATCGCCGGTTACTCCGCCACGGACGCGAAGGGCGGCGATTTCGCCGCCGCCGTTGAAGTGCAGCGGTTCGCCGTTGCTCGAGCTGATTCGGACGATGCCGTGCTCGCTGTCGATCGTTGCCACCGGCGGTTTCTGCGGGTCGACGACCATCGCCGGCCCGAACGTGACCTCTTCCACGTCAAGCGTACGGGGATCGTACCGAAGCGCGATCTGGTTCGCGCTGAGCCCGTCGAGATCCATCCCCACGACGCGCCACATCTGCTCCTGGCCCGGCGTGATGGTCAGCGACGTGGGCTGCGGAGCGATGCGCGGCGCGAGGGCGTGCACCGTCTCCGCGGCGGCGGCCACGGCGAGCGGCTGCGCGTCGAGGCTGCTCTGCGATTGCGGCGGCTTCTGCACCGGCGGTGGCTGGAACGGGTTCGTGGGCCCCGTTCCCGAAGGAACGACCACGGGCGAATTGCTGGCCGGCGCTGGAGAGGCCGGCGCCATCGGAGCCGCCGTGTTGCTGGTCCCCTGAAACTGGTCCGAGGTCCTCGGCGTGAACGGCGTGACCGGCGACTGCGACTCCAGCCGGGGAGAGAGTCCGCGGAACGACATGTTGCTCTGCGTCCCCACCCACAGCGGTGCCAGATCATCCTCGGTGATGTCCGGGATGCGGATGATGTGCGGAGTCATTGTCAGGACGAGATCGGTGCGAGAAGTGTGATGGTGATTCTTCGTGAACAGGCGGCCGATCAACGGGAGGTCGCCGAGGAATGGAGTCTTGCTGTCGGTGGTCTCGTCGTTCTGCTGGATCAGCCCGGCGAGAAAGTTCGTCTCACCGTCCTTCAGCCGGATCGTCGACTCGATCGTGCGCGTGGCGAACGTCGGTTGTCCGTTCAGCGGAGCGCCGAGGTTCGACACCTCGACCGTCAGCTTCAGCGTCACCTCGCGGTTGTGGTGCACGCGCGGCTCGATCGAGACTTTGATGCCGACGTCCTGGTACTGGTACGAGGTGACCGGCGCGAACGTCCCGGCGGTCGTGGTGCTCACGCTGGTGAACGTCGACACCGGGACCGGGATCCGGTTGCCGATGTGCAGCGTCGCTTTCTCTCCCTCGGAAATGCGGAGCTCGGGATTGGCCAGCAGTTGCGTGTTGCCGATCGTCTTCAGCGCTGCGTACGTGGCGTTCGGCATCGAGAAGGTGTAGAGGCCGTGATTGAGCGCGCGAAGCTGGTCGATGGTCCCCGCGGTCAGCGGAACGAGCCCGCCGGACGTGTCCGTTGCCGGCGTCATGGGTTGCAACACGCCCAGACCCGCGCCACCGGTGGAGTCCAGACCGGTCGCGTTGATGACGAACCCCAGATCGCGCGTCCTGTCGAGGTCGATCTGCAGCAGCTCGACGTCGACGACCACCTCGGCCTTCGCCTTGTCGTTGGCCTCGATGATCTTCTCGGCGATGCGCACCTTGTCCGCGGTGTCGCGGATGGTGATGGCGTTGAGCGCTTTCAGCGGAAAGACGTTGCGCGCCTCCAGCATCGTGCGCACGACGTTCGTCACCTGTTCGGCATCGGCGTTCGACAGATAGAACGTCCGGATGACCAGGTCTTCGTAGTCGCGGCGCGCCTGCGGGTTGTCGGGAACGACGATGATGGTGTGCGGATCGAGCACTTTGTAGAAGTCGTTCGCCGCCTGCATCACGCGCTCCAGCGCTTCCTGCGCCGTCACGTCCTTGAGCTCGATCGAGATCCGGTCGTCCTTGATGGCCTGATCGAACAGAATGTTGATCCCGAACGCGTTGCCCAGCGCGCGGTAGATGTCTTTGACCGGCGTCTCGCGGGGGAAGGAGAGCGAGATCGGCTGATTCGACGTCGGATTCAGCTCCGGCGGCTGCGCCTTGGTGATGTTGTCGCGGTCGGCGCGTTTTTTCAGCTCGTCGAGCGAGATCCTCTCCTGCGCCGCCTGCTGGGCCTGCTGGATCAGCGTCACCGTCTTCGCCAGCTCGACCGCGGCGAACTGGTTCGTGGGATCGAGTTTCACCGTGAGCTGCAGTTCGGTGGCCGCGAGCTGCGCCAGCCTCACGTGCTCCTCACCGCGCGCCGCGAGGGCCGCCGCCTCCAGCGTCTTCCCTTTCTCGAAATGCACCCGTGAGGCCTCGAGCTTCGAGCGCTCCAGGCCGATCTGGTACCGCATGTTGCCCGGATCGATCTCCAGCGCCTTGTTGTACTGGATGACCGCCTCGTCCCAGTTCTTCATCGTCTCGGCCGATTTCGCCTTCTGGAAGGCGTTGAAGCTCGTGCAACTCCCGGCGAAGACGAGCACGCAGGCGGCCGTGATGATGTTCAGTCGTTTCATTCTCGGTGTGGGACCTTTCAAAGTTCTGACGCACCAACAGTGTAAACGTCACTACCCCAGAGGAATACGCTTCGTGAGGTTCGGCGGAAATCCAACGTATCCGATCTCTACCGACTCGATGCCGATCCCCCGCAGGACGAATTTGCCATCGATCGTCTCTCCCGCCCTGGCATTGACGATCTGCCCGTTGCCGGAGAAGGTGGCGATCGGGTTGGACGACATACCGAACGTCCCGATGAAGTGATAGGGGAAGGACGGCGGCACCGGAGCCTCGGGCTGCGGCGGCTGAGGCGGAGGCGGTGGAGGCTGCACCACCACTGGAGTGGCCACCACCCTGGGCTGCGGGGGAGGGGGCGGCGGCGGCGGTTCCTTGTAGGCGAACAGATTGCGTTCGCTCTTGTAGCTCCCGCTCTGCGCCTCGAGCCATTCCATGTGCACCTTGCCGACGCCGGGGGCGGCCACTCCGTTCCGTGTTGCGGCGGCAACGGCCCGAACCGTCGGGACCGCGGTGCCCGCCGCGTCGCGGTTCGTCGCGGCGAAGCTGTAGATGGCGAAGATCGCCACGATGATCAGCACGACGACGGACCACGGCTTCCAGCTCGTCCAGTCCATCACAGTTGCCTGCTCGCGGTCTGCGTCTCTTTCGGCGGCTCGCGGAAGATCGTTTTGAGCCGAAGGCTGAGCGTCAGCGCCGTGTCGGCACCGCTGCCCGCTCCGAGGTGGATGGAATCGATCATCACGAACTGGTTCGAGAGCTCGAGACGGTTGATCAACTCGCGCAACTGCTGGTAGGTGCCGCGGACGGTGAAGTTGATGCCGACGATGGACGTGCCGATGCCGCCGGCCTCCTTCGTGCTGGCATCCTCGGTGCGGCTGAAGGAGTAGACCTTCGGCTGTTCGAGGTGGCTGTCCGAGGCCAGTTTTTTCACGCTGTTGATCAGCGAGGTGAATCGCTCGGCCTGCGTGGCCCACTTCTTGTCGTAGAGCGTGAGCAGATCGGCGCGGACCTGGTCGTAGGCCCGCAGCTCGTTCTGCGCGGCGACGCGCTTGACGCGCGCGCGGTCGAGGTGAGCCTGCGCCTCGGCCAGCCTGGCGTTCAGTCCTTCGAGGCGTGCCTCGTACTGCACCCGGTACGTGAAGAAGAAGATGCCGTTGCCCAGGAGCAGCACCCCCAGGATGATCAGCAGGACTCGCTTCTCCTGCCAGATCATTCCACCACCCGTGAGATCGAAGGCTTGTACTCCACGATCATGCCGAAATGGTATCCGGTGTCGGAATGCTCTTCGGCGCTGGGAAACGGATTCGAGAAGTGCAGATCGCGATTGAAGCGGTCGAGCGTGCGGACCATGCTGTCGCCGCTCTTGCCCCACATGTCCATGTTGAGACGGACGGCGCCGCTCTTGAGGAACGAGGGGGTAACCGACTGGATCCGCACGTCGCCGGGCAGCACGCGCTCCAGACGGTCGAGCAGCTCGCTCCACGAAAACGCGCGCTCGGCGAGCTGCGTGTTCGCGAACTGCGTCTGCAGCGCGAGCTGTTCGACGTCGACGGTGCGCAGCCTCTGGTCGAGGTCGCGCGTGCGTTTCTCCTCGTTGGCCGCCTGCTGTTCGAGCTTGTCGATGCGCGCCCGCGTGGCCTTGGTGTCGCGCAGATAACGGACGCCTGTCTCCACGTTGTTGAGCATGAGGAAGAAAATCACCAGCGAGGCCACGACCACGACGGCGTACAGCGGGCGGTAATCGCGGTAGGGCCGCGCCGCGAGATTCAGATGCAGGGTCTTCACGCGGTGAAGACTCCCGTGCAGGCCGCCAGCTCCGCTTCGTTGCCCGCGCCGTCCGGGCTGTGCTCGGTGAAGTCGGCCAGGGCGATCTTCTTCACCGGTGCGGAGAATTCGGCGCCGATCACCGACGTCACCTCGCCGTTGACCGAGTTTCCGGCGACGTAGCACTGTTCGACCGAGTTCGCCTGCAGCGTGTCGCGCAGGTAGCTGGCCGACAGCCGGATCTCCTGCTCCAGGGTCCGTTCGCTGTTGAGGTTCCGCGAGCGGATGAAGAGCGGCTGCGCCCCGCGGAAGACCGCGGTGGTGAACTCGCCGTCGCGGATGTAGAAGAAGATGCGGTCGCGCGCGGTGTTCGGCTCGCGCGCGGTGATGGCGTTCCAGATGTTGATGCCGATCGGCTCGATGAGCACGATCTCGATCCCCGCCGCGGCGAACACCCGCTCGATCGCCGCGAGCGTCTCGTCGATCGCGCTGACCGCCAGGACTTTCGTCTCCGCCGGCGTGCGGGACAGCACGGTATAGGAGATGCGTAGCAGTGACGGATTGATGGGCATGGTCCGTTTCAGGCTCCAGCGGATCATCTCCAGCGCTTCCTTCGGATCGTCGGCCAGCGCCGGCACCTCCAGCAGGTTGATCCGGAACCAGGAGTCGGGCAGCAGCATCGAGGCCCGCTCCCACCGGCCGGTCTCCGCCTTCAGCCGCCGCAGGACCTCCGCCAGGGCCGCCTCATTGGTGAGCTGCGGCGTGACCACCGCCGGCAGGAACGTGTTCCCCGCCAGCCGATAGCGCTTCGACTGCACGATGGACGGGTCCTTGCGGCCACGCGCCAGGCGCACGTGGACCAGAGTCTCCGCATCGAGGACGATCACGTCGGTGGGAAAAGATCGAGCCATATCTCAAGAGCGAGGAACGAGAAACGGGAAGCGAGGAACGACCGATTCATCCATGGACGGTTCCTCGTT
>DATFUW010000103.1:0-4346 GCA_035260605.1 Thermoanaerobaculia bacterium
GATCTTCATCAGCACGCGGTCGTGATCGTCCATGAGCATGAAGTCGTGCT
The DNA here is from genome assembly GCA_035260605.1 of Thermoanaerobaculia bacterium. Classification (GTDB taxonomy): domain Bacteria; phylum Acidobacteriota; class Thermoanaerobaculia; order Gp7-AA8; family Gp7-AA8; genus Gp7-AA10. The sequence continues at coordinate 51 of DATFUW010000103.1, forward strand.
CATCGTCGCCCTGCAGGTTCCAGAACTCGATCCGTGTCGGGACTTCGCGATGCACGGCGAAGACAGCCGGATCGAACGCGTAGACTTCGCCGAAAGTCTTCACGGTCTCCTTCGGTCCGCTCTCCTTGATGGCGATGGCCTGCGTCAGGACAACGATCTCCGCGCGCGCCGCCGCGTGCGCGGCCACCGAGACGATCTTCGAATCGGCGGCGTTGGGGAGGAAATCGGGAGTGGTTTTCGCGGCGACGGCCGCCGCGAGCAACAGCGTGGTGATCATGCACAGAGTATGCTCCACGGCGATGCGCGCGGGCGATACGGTGGAGATCGAACCGTCAGAGCTGGTGGCCGGCGGCGCGGCGCTGGCCCGCATCGACGGCTTGCCGATTTTCGCCGCGAACGTCTATCCCGGCGACGGCGCTCTCGTGCGCATCCTCGAGGTGAAGAAGGGGTTCGCCCGCGCGGAACTGCTCCGGCTGACGCGTCCCGGCCCGCTGCGGCGCTTCGCGCCGTGCTCCGTCGCCGGCGAATGCGGCGGGTGCGACTGGACCTCGCTGCGACTCGACGCACAGCTCGCGGCGAAAGAACGGATCCTGACTGAATCGCTCCGGCGCATCGGCAAGATCCACGAGCATCCGCCGGTCGCAATTCATCCTTCGCCGCTGAACTACCGGCTGCGCAGCCGGCTGCACCGCCAGGGGGAAGCGGTGGGGTTCTACGCCACGGGATCGCATCGGGTCGTCCCGCTGGCCCCCGAGTGTGAGGTCGTCGGACCGAATGTCGCGCGGAGTCTCGGGCCCGCGGAACGAGCCGTTCCGGAGGGCGACTCCATCGAGGTCTGGGACGTCGACGGCACGATCCTCGCCGGAGAACACGAGCTGCAGATCCGCGTGGCGCAATTCACGTATCGCCTCTCGACCTCGTCCTTCTTCCAGGTGAACCGCCATCTTCTGGCCACCATGCTCCGCCTGGTGAGCGGGCACGCGGCGCGCGTGCGGAACCGTGATCTGGCGATCGATCTCTATGCCGGTGTCGGATTTTTCACGCTGCCGCTCGCCGCGCTCTTCACTTCGGTGATCGCGGTGGAGGGATCGGCGACGTCGGCGCGTTGCGCGCGGATGAACGTTCCGCCCAACGCGGAGGTCTGCGAGACGGCAGTCGATGCCTTCGACGTGCCGGAGGCCGACTGCATCCTGCTCGACCCGCCCCGAGCCGGCACCTCGCGCGGCGTGATCGAATCGATCGCCGCCCGCGCGCGGGAGATGGTTTGTCATCTCTCGTGCGATCCGGTAACCTTTGCCCGTGACGCGAGCCGGCTGATCGCGTCCGGGTGGCGCCTGGCGACACTCGACCTTCTCGACCTCTTCCCCAACACCCATCACGTGGAAACGCTCGCCTCGTTCGAGCGTGCGCAATGACGTTCCCGCCGCGCTTCCGCTGCTGGTTTGCATCGGCGCGCTGACGCTCTGCTGCTCGCGGTTCGATGCCGCCGGGCTGGCGGCCATCGCCGTGCTGCTGGCCCTCGCACGTCGTCCGCGCGCGGCGATCGTCTTCGCCGCCGCGGCGGCGGGCGCGATCGCCGGCCGGATGGAGGCCCGCGCGCAGCGGCCGCCGCTGAGCGACACGCGCTTCATCACCATCGAGGCGCCGATCGACCGCGACTGGCGAGCGCGCGGCGACTCGTGGTCCCTCCGCGTGCACCGCTTCGACGGTTTCCATCGGGAGCTGACGATCTACGCCCGCTTCGAGCCGAAGCCGATCGCCATGGAGCGAACGGTGCGCGCCGAAGGCTTCCTGCGGACGAACGACCGCGGCGATTTCACGCTCACGGTGAAGTCGCCGCGGCTGATGTCCTACCGGGGGCGCCTGTCACCCCTGCATCCGGCGGCCTGGAACCGCTTCTTCCACAACCGGCTGCGTCCGCTCGCGGCGCGCTATCCGGACGAGGTGGCGCTGGTCGACGCGCTGGCACTGGGGAGGGGAGAGCGGCTCGAGGACGACGTCCGCGATCAGTACAAGCGCGGCGGCACGTATCACTTGCTCGTCTTTTCGGGGCTGCAGATCGCCTTTGCCGCCGGGGTGATCGCCTGGATGTTGCGCGGGTTGCGCGCGCCGCGGAGCGCCGACTGGTCGCTGCTGGCGTTCGCCCTCGCCGCGCCGCTGTTCATCGGCCCGACGGCCTCGGTGTCGCGCGCCAGCTTCGGGATCGCGATCTACGCTGTCTCGCGCATCCTGAAACGACCGACCACGCTCGAAAATCTCTGGTGTCTCGCCGCGCTGATGCGTCTGGTGGTCGCTCCGCGCGACCTCATGGATCCCGCGTTCCAGTTGACGTTCGCCGGCGCGGGCGCGCTGCTGTTCATTGGGAAGCCGCTGGCCAGCGGGCGCCGGAGCTGGATGGCCTACGCCGCCGGAGCGGAGTGCGCCGTGGTCCCGCTGACGCTGTTCCATTTCCACCAGTACGCGCTCGGCGGATCGCTGGCCACGATCGCCCTGACGCCTGTGATCTTCGCCATGCTGATCGTTTCCGCCGCGGTGTGCCTCGTTCCGCTCCCGCTGCTGCTGCGCGCCATCGGGCTGCTGCATCGGCTGGCGACGGCCATCAATGGATGCGCTTCGCCGTTTTCCGGCGCGTGGGCCGCGCCTCCGGTGCAGGCGCTGGCGGCCGGGCTCGTCCTCGCGCTGGCGGCGATCGCCTTCCTGCGGGGACGCACGCGCGCCGTAGCGCTGATCGCGGCCCTGCTGATCCCCTAGGCCGCGGCGGTCGTCGCGGCGCATCGCGATGTCCGCGTGCCGATGCTGACCATGCTCGACGTCGGACAGGGGGACGGAATTCTGCTGCGCACGCCCGGCCACGCCGTCCTGGTCGACGGCGGGACGAAGTGGGCCAACGTCACCGCGATGCTCGCCGACCGCGGCGTGATGCATCTCGATGCGGTCTTCCTGACTCACGTCCACCCGGACCACTGCGGCGGTCTGCCGGACGTGCTCGCGCGCCTGCACGTGAAACGCCTGTGGATCTCGCCGCGGCGTTTCTCCGGCGATTGCGCGCAGCGCCTGCTCGAGGCGGCCTCCGAACGCGAGATTCCCATTCACCTCGTGCGCGACGGCGATACGTTCACCACCGGCGGGATCTTCTTCCGCGCGATGCTCACGGGACGGACGTTCAAACGCGCCCCGGAGAACAACGCCTCGACGGTGCTGCGCGTTGCGTTCGGAAGGCGGACCGTCCTGCTGACCGGCGACATCGAGCGCGAAGCGGAAGCCGATCTCCTTCCGCGTCTCGTCCGCGTGGAGATCCTCAAGGTGGCGCATCACGGCAGCCGCTCCTCGACCACCGCGCCGTTTCTGGCCGCCGTCGCTCCGCGGACGGCGCTCATCTCCTGCGGCCGCCGCAACCTGTTCGGACATCCGCATGCCGAGGTCCTCGACGCGCTGCGCCGCGCGAAGGTGCGCGTCCATCGAACCGACCGCGACGGCACCGTCGATCTCTCGCTGGCGCCCGTCCGATGACAGCGGCAGTGCAGGAGGATTGCAATGGAGGGGGTCGATGCGAGCCCTGGTCGTGGACGACGAGGTCGATATTCGAACGTTGCTGATCAAGATGCGCTTTCGGCGGAAGCTGGACATCGCCGAGGCGGTCAACGGACAAGACGCGATCGTCAAGCTCGACGCCGGTGATTTCGAACTGCTGATCCTCGATCTGATGGTGCCCGGAACGGACGGGTTCGCGGTGCTCGATCACCTGATCGCCACCCGTCCGCGGATGCTGGAGGAGACCGTGGTGGTCACGGCGTACCCGCGAACGGCACATTTGTATGGCATCCCCATGATCGCCCGCGTGGTCTTCAAACCATTCGATCCGATGCGCTTCGACGACGCCGTCGACGCCTGCTGCACCGCCGCATCCATCGATTGACACCCTCCGGGGACATGCTTACATTGGACGCAGTCCCCATGTCCTCGACACTCTTCCGCCTCGGCCTCTGGACCATTCTCGCGGTCATCGCCCTTTACGTCCTCCACGAAACCTACGCCGCCACTCCGCTGGTCGACTATTTCTCCACTCCGATGCTGCAGAAAGCGCTGGTCGTCGGCATTCTGTTGCTGGCCAGCGGCATGGTGGCGCGGATGTTCGAGAAGGGGGCGAAGGTCGCGATCCGCAACCGCTGCGCCGTCTGCAAGACCGCCATCCCCAAGGGAGCGATCTACTGCCGCGCGCATCTTCGGAGCGTCCTGCAGCGCGAAGACGAGAAGACGCACATGACGCGCGTGCGGTAAGAATCCTGCTCGAGTTCG
>DATFUW010000104.1:0-3373 GCA_035260605.1 Thermoanaerobaculia bacterium
GATCGATCAGACGCTGGTCGACTTCCGGAACGCCACCGCGCTCGATCTGGCGATGCTCACCGTCGCCTCGCGCCAGTTGCGCGCGCTGGTCGAGAGCTGAACGCCGCGCGCCTTCACCGCGCGAAGAGATCGCTGAGCACGCGGACGAACGCCTCCGCCGGGTCGTCGCCCACCCGGTACTCCTCCGGCTTCATCTCGTACTTGAAGATGGGATGTCCGTTCCTGACGATCGTCGCTTCCGCCGAGCGCTGCTTCCTGCCGAAGCGGAAATGCTTGACCGTGCCGTAGAAGCGGATCTGCACGTCCGCGCCGTCGGTGATCGTCAATCCGAGGCTCTTCAGTGAATCGGTGAGCTGCTTGACCAGGTCGGCGTCGCCCCGGGCGTCGAGCGACACGCGCGTCACGCCGCTCAGCCGCTTGTGCGCGAATGCGACCGCGTCGTCATTCCGCGACGAGTCGTTCCCCTCGGTGAACGTCGCCGTCGCATCGATGTCGGCTGCGGCGACCTCGGGCGGCGGCTGCGGGTTCGGCTGCGGCGCGGCGGATGTCGTCGTGTGGTGTTCTGCGGTCACGGCCGGAGTCTTTTTCGGCGGGGTGGCCGCCGCAAGCTCCGTCGTTTTCGCCGCCGTCGATTCCGTCTCCACGACCGTCTGCGGCGCGGCTGCCGGAGCGGCGACGGTCGCCGTCGGAGGAGCGACATCGACCGTTGCCGTCGCCGGGTTCGACGATCGCGGCGCCGCGGTCGCGGTTGCCGCCGGTGCAGTGGCATTCGCGGCCACGGTCGCTGTGCGTCGGGGCCAGAAGTGCCAGACGGCGAATGCGGCCGCGGCGACGATCACGACGAGCACGGCCAGAAAGACCGCGAGCGCAGTGTTGTTTCCCCGCGGCGCGCGCTCGATGATCGTCGGCGCGGCCGGCGGGGGAGGTGCGGGGGACGGCGCGGACGGCGGGGCGGGTGGCGCGGTGCGGATCGTCCCCGCGGCGGTCGGCGCGGCGGGAAGGGGAGTGCGCAGGGTCGGGGCGGCAGGGCCAGCGGCCGCGGGGATGCGCACGGTCTCGTCCTCCTGCGTCGGCAGTTTCAGTTTCACCGTTTCCAGGGCGTCCGAGAACTCCCGCGCCGTCGCGAACCGCTTGTCGCGATCGCGTTCCAATGCCTTCGCCAGCACCTCCTGCATCCAGGTGCCACCGGGGATCTTCGAGAGATCGAGCGGCGGGACCGTCGTGTCGCGCGAATGGTGGAGGATGTACTGATGCGGCGAGGTCGCTTCGAAGGGCGGCTTGCCGGTGAGCATCTCCACCAGCACCACGGCCATGGAGTAGAGGTCTGCCCGGCCGTCGATCTTCGCTCCCTCGGGCAGGAAGCCGAGGTGTTCGGGAGAGGCGTAGCGCAACTTCCCGACGAAGATGCCGGTGCGGGTGACGGCATAGTCGCCTTCCTCCGATTTCGCCACGCCGAGATCGATGATCTTGACCTGCCCATCGGTGGTGATCATCAGGTTCTCGGGGCTGATGTCACGGTGAACGATCCCGGCGCGGTGGATGGCTTCCAGTCCGGCGAGAGCCTGCTGCGTGAGGCTGATGGCCTCGTGCGCGGGCAGCAGGGCCCGGGAGTGCATCATCTGCGCGAGGTTTTCGCCCTCGATGAACTCCCAAACCATGTAATGCGAGCCGTCCGGCAGCTCAGAGAAATCGTGCAGCGTGGCAACGTTCGGATGCTGGATGCGCGTCGCCAGCTGCGCCTCACGCAGGAAGCGCTCGTGGGCGTCCTCGGTTTCGGAGATCTGCGGGCGGATGACCTTGATGACGCGGATGGCGCGCAGGAAGATGTGCTCGACCTTGTAGACCTCGCCCATCCCTCCCGCGCCGAGACGCTCCAGGATCCGGTACTTCCCGTCGACCGGTTCTTCGAGATACTTGCGCAGAAAATCGGTGACCGGTTCCCCGCAGTGCGGGCATGCCTTGAAGGATTTGTCGATCTCAGAATGACAGCGGATACAGGCGAAGGGCATCGATAACCGATCATCATACCGTGCCGGCGGCGGGCTGGCGGAGGCGGCCGCGTGCGCGCAGAATCGGTCTCACAGCAACAACGAAATCGGGGGGAACCATGAAACGCCTCAGTTTGATGCTCGTGAGCCTTTTCTGCGTCAACGTGTTCGCCGTCGAGCCGCTGTTCGTGCGCGGAGCGGTCGGGATGAAGTCGTATCCCGCAGCCCCGCGGCTGGCGTTGCGTGCGGCGATGGTTCCGGCGACCGTCCTGCCGCCCGCCGAAACGACGGTCCCGGAGAAGATCGAGGCGCTCCGCGAGTGGAACCGCGGCGGCCGCGAACCCGCCCACGTCGGGTTCATGCGCCAGTTGCCGGATGCGATCGATCTTCGGCTGGCGGGGCCGGTCGCTGCAAAAACGGCAGCCCCGTTCGGCCGCGGCGTCGTCGCGCTCTCCGATCACGGCACGATCCTCTGGAGCACGATGGTGAAGGTGGAAGGGGCGCAGCGAATCCGCCTGCATCTGGAAAACGTACATCTCCCCGAAGGAACGGTCCTCTGGGTGTATGGGACCTCGGGCGGCGAGACGGGGTTCGGGAGCGAGCTGATCGACTCCCGAGGCAACGTGTGGACGCCATCGGTCGACGGCGAGGTCGTGTATCTCGATGTCGAAGCGCCGGTGTCGTCGCTGGGAGCGACTCCGCTTTCGTTCGCCATCCGCGAGGTCGCGCAGATCTTCGGTGCGCAGGCGGCGGCCCTGCAGCCACAGGACACGCCGAGCTGCCTGGTCGACTCGACCTGTGTCGCTTCCGCGACGTTTCCGTCGATTGCCTCGGCGCGGGCCGCGGTGGCGCACATCGAATGGCCGGAGTCGTCGACGACGATCGGTTTGTGCAGCGGCGGCCTGCTGAACAACCGGAACAGCGATGGTACGCCCTATTTTCTGACCGCGAATCACTGCTTCAGCGATCAGAACACGGCGACCTCCGCCGAGTTTTTCTTCGATTTTCAAACCGCGAGCTGCAACGGCTCGTACAACCTGCAGACCGCGCCTCATGTGAACGGGGCGCAGTTGCTGGCCACCTCGACGTCGTCGGATTTCACATTCCTGAAGTTGAGCGGGATCCCCGCGGGACGTTTTCTCCTCGGTTGGGACCCCAACCCGGTCCAGGCGGGCGCGACGTTGTACCGGATCTCGCATCCCGTTCCATCGGACACGATCTTTCCGCAGATGTTCTCCAGCACCACCGTCGACCCTTCCAGCGGGACGTGCACGGGCCGCGACCGTCCGGACTACGTCTACTCCGACTATCTGCAGGGCGGCACGTATCCCGGGAGCTCCGGTTCGCCGGCGATTCTGGCCGGAGGGTACGTCGTCGGTCAGTTG
>DATFUW010000105.1:0-3167 GCA_035260605.1 Thermoanaerobaculia bacterium
GCGAACATCGCCGTGGCCGCCGTGATCAGCGATTCGTGCAGTGCATGCCGGACCCGCATCCGCCCCGCGCTGATGCAGCAGCTCAAGCGCGGCGACCTGGCGCACTGCGAGGGGTGCGGCAGAATCCTGTACCCGGAGCCGGCATCCTGAAGGTGATCGCACACGTCGACGGTGCGTCTCGCGGCAATCCCGGTCCCGCCGGATTCGGCGTTTTCATGACCACTGAGCGCGGCGAGACGATCGAGATCGCGGGGTTCCTCGGCGTCACCACGAACAACGTCGCCGAGTACTCGGGGCTGCTCGAGGCGCTCTCGGTGGCGCGCGAGGAAGGGGCCACGGAGGTGGAGATCATCTCCGATTCGCTGCTGTTGGTGAACCAGATGCTCGGAAAATACCGCGTCAAGCACGCGAACCTGATCCCGCTCTACCAGAAGGCGCGGCTGATTGCCCACGAGTTTTCCCGTTTTTCCATCCGCCATACGTTGCGCGCGGGCAACAAGGACGCCGACCGGCTGGCGAACCTCGCCGTGGACCGGGGCGGCGGACGATGGGTCGAGAGGCGCCGTGTCGGTTCGTGACAATCTCTCCGCCGTCGAGGGGCGGATCCGCGCGGCCTGCGAACGCGCCGGCCGCCGGCGTGACGAGGTGACGCTCGTCGCCGTCTCCAAGACCTTTCCGGCGTCGTCGGTCGAGGAGGCGGTCGCCGCAGGCGCCACCGACATCGGCGAGAACCGCGTCCAGGAAGCGCGCGACAAGAAGCCGCAGGTCGGCGGCAGCGCGCGGTGGCACCTCATCGGTCACCTGCAGTCGAACAAAGCGAAAGACGCGGTGCGGCTCTTCGACGTCATCGAGACCGTCGACTCGACCGATCTGGCGCAGAAAATCGCGCGTGCGGCCGAGGCGGGAGGAAAAGCGCAGGACGTGCTGTTGGAGGTCAACGTCGGCGAGGAGCCGCAGAAGAACGGCATCCTCCCCGGCGACGTGGAGCGGATCGCGCGCGACGTGCAGCGGATCTCCTCGCTTCGCCTCCTCGGACTGATGGCCATCCCGCCGCACGGTTCGGCCGAGGAGACGCGTCGTTGGTTCCGCGAGCTGCGGGCGATGCGCGACCGCCTCGGCCTGCAGGAACTCTCCATGGGTATGAGCGAAGACTTCGAAACGGCAATCGAGGAAGGATCGACAATGGTCAGGATCGGACGGGCGATCTTCGGAGAACGCGGCTGATGGGACTCCTCGGCGTCTTCATCAACGCCTTCTTCATCGTCCTCTCGGTGATCGAGTGGCTGGTGATCGTTTGGGTGATCGTCTCCTGGGTCCTCTTCTTCGCCGCCCAGACGTCGTTCCCCTGGCGCTACCGCGGCGCATACAACATCCTCAACCAGCTCAACGACATCTTCACGCGCATGACCTGGCCGTTCCTCAAGCCGTTCCGCCGCGTCCTGCCGCCGCACAAGACGGCCGGGATCGACTGGTCGCCGCTGCTGCTCCTGCTGGCGATCTTCATCATCCGCGGCGTGGTCGTCTACCTCTACAACGCCATGCTGATCCGATAGGCGTCGTATACTGGATGGTGGTAGTGATGGGAGGGCGATCATGCAGGACCTCAGTCCGCTCGACATCCAGAAACAGACCTTCGTCCGGAAGTTCAAAGGCTACGATCCCGACGAAGTGCGCGTCTATCTGCAGATGGTCGCCGAGGAGATCGAGCGGCTGGTGCGGGACGTCGACCGCTTCTCGCGCGAGAACGCCATGCTGCGCGAGGATCTCGAGGACCACAGCCAGCGGGAGCAGATCCTCAAGGACACGCTGCTGTCGGCGCAGAAAGTCTCCGAGGAGGTCAAGGCCAACGCGCGCAAAGAGGCGGAGCTGATCGTCAAGGACGCCGAACTCCTTTCCGAGCGCCTGGTCTCGCAGGCACAGAGCCGCGTCGCCGACCTCGAGCGGACGATCCAGGACCTCAAAGTCGAACGCCGCAGCGCGCGCAACAAGCTGCAGGCCAGCATCGACACCATCCAGCAGCTCCTGATGCTCGATGCCGAGCAGGAAGCCAACGAGCTGCCGATCACGTCGATGTTCCGCAGGAACGACTGACCGGGGGCGGATAATGCCCCCGTGGCGCTTCTGATCCGCAACCTCGCCCAGATTGCGACGCCGGCCGGCCGCAGCGGCGTCCGTGGCGCGGCCATGCGCACCCTCAGCATCCGTGAGGACGCGGTGATCGTCGTCGAGGGCGGACGCATCGTGCATGTAGGCGCGGAGCGCGACTCATCGGCGCCGATCACCGACGACTTCGATGCCCGCGGCGCGACGGCCGTCCCCGGATTCGTCGACTCGCACACCCATCTGCCCTGGGCCGGGAGCCGCGAGTCGGAGTTCAACCGGCGGCTGCAGGGCGAGAGCTACGAACAGATCGCCGCATCCGGGGGCGGCATCGCTTCCACGGTGCGCGCGACGCGCGCGGCGAGTGAAGCAGAGCTGGTTGAGAAAACGCTCGAGCGCGCGCGGCGTATGGCCTTGCACGGGACGATCACGGCGGAGGCGAAGAGCGGATACGGGCTGAATCTCGACGACGAGGTCAAGCAACTGCGAGCCATCCGGGCGGCGGACGGGCGCTCGCCCGTACGCCTGGTCCCGACTTGTCTGGCGGCGCACGAATTTCCTCCCGAGCACCGCGATGCCTCGTATGTCGCTGAGATCGTGGACCGGATTCTGCCGGCGGTGGCACGCGAGCGGCTGGCCGTCTTCTGCGATGCGTTCATCGAGCGCGACGTTTTCACTCGTGCGGAAGGGGCCCGTGTGCTTCGTGCCGGAGCAGCGCTCGGCCTCGTTCCGCGCGTGCATGCCGACGAATTCAGCGACTCCGACAGCGCGGCGCTGGCCGTGGAGCTCGACGCGGCGTCGGCCGACCATCTGATGTGCATCTCTCCGGCGGGCGTCGCCGCGCTGGCGAAGTCCGGCACGGCCGCCAACCTGCTGCCGGCGACGAGCTTTTTTCTGATGTCCAGCCGCTACGCGCCGGCGCGTGCACTGATCGATGCCGGAGCGATCGTGTCGCTGTCGACCGACTGCAACCCGGGATCGTCGATGACCGAGTCGATGAGCATGGTGATGCAATTGGCCACGCTGCAGATGAAGATGACGGTCGAGGAGTCGCTCACCGCGGCTAC
>DATFUW010000106.1:0-3388 GCA_035260605.1 Thermoanaerobaculia bacterium
CATTCGTCTAGGCCCACCGTTGCCGGTGGGCTCGAGCGAGCGACCCGGGAGCGTGGAACGGGCCGTTCCTGCCCTCTTTCGAAGGCGCTCCCCTATTGGCTCTTGCACCAGGTGGGGTTTGCCGTGCCGTCCCTGTCACCAGGGACGCGGTGCGCTCTTACCGCACCGTTTCACCCTTACCACCGGCCCTCCGAGGAGAGCCGGTTCGGCGGTCTGTTCTCTGTTGCACTTTCCGTCGCGTCGCCGCGCCTGGACGTTATCCAGCCTGCTGCCCGTAGGAGTTCGGACTTTCCTCCACCCCGCAAGGGGGCGGCGATCCTCCGATCCGCTCCACGCATCGAAGTCTAACAGGTCGCTCGCCATGAAAATTGCTGATACTAAATTGTTGTGTTTACAATCGCTTAGAACCGTTGTCGGCATGCCGACATGGTAATTGCTCAGGATGTTCTGAGGCGGCGCCATGCGGCGAAGAAGAAGAGTGCGATGAAGGCCACCAGCACGACCACGAGCGCCGGCAGGAGAATGGCGGCGGCGGCCGTGAAGAAGGCGAAGACGTCTTCGATCAGCGAGAGGATCGGGTTGCCGAGTCCGCCGGTGGTCAGCGTGCTCGCGCCGCGCACGGCGGCCTTGGTGGCATGTGCGCCGAGCGCCGCCCCGCCTGCAAGGACCGTGGCCACGATGACCGCGCCGCGCGGAATCTCGTGCGCCACCGCCGCGTATGCCACCACTGCTCCCGCCGCCGGGCGGATGAAGGTGTGGATGACGTCCCAGACGTGATCGACCGCCGGGATCTTGTCGGCGACGAACTCGATCGCGTACAGCACGCCGACGGCGATCAGCACTGGAGTCGACGCGAAAAAGTGCGCCAGGTCGTCGTGGAACATCGCCGGCTGCCACCGCGCGAGCAGACCGAACACCAGCATCGTGGCGTAGGAGTTCACTCCGGCGCCGATGCCCAGTCCCGTCGAAGTCAGCAGCGACGAGATCATGGCGTCGGCACCGCGACCACCACCGGCTTTCCGCCGCGCAGCGCCGCCGGGATCTGGTTCACCGCGGCGTCCGCCGCCTCGTGCGTCGGGTAGTGCCCCCAGAAGACGCGATAGCACGATTTCCCGCGATAGCTGATCGGAACGAACCAGACGTTGGCTCCTCCCCCTTCGAGCGCCTTGCCCAGCGACACTTCCTGGCAAACCAGTTCGAACTGCACCGTGAAGTTCCCCTGCGGATTGCGCGCGTACTGCGCCGCCAACGCGGCGTAGCGCTCCTGCGACGGGATTGCGGCCGGGGCGGTGGGTTTCGGAACAGCGACCGGCTTCAGCTCCCGCCGCGAAGGCTCCTTCCGCGGCGTGGGAGCCGGGACCATCGGACGCCCGACCGGCGCCGCTATCGCCGTGACACGCCGCTCTGGAATGCCCGCCTCCGCGACGCCGCCATTGATCGCCGCCGATCCGGTCACCGGCGGTGCCGGCACGATCGGATGGGTCGCCGGACGCGCCGCCACGGGTACGGCAGCCGCTCTCCGCGAGGTCCACCAGTACCAGCCGCCATAGCCCGCCGCTGCAATGATCAGCAGCACGATGAGCCCGAACACGGGGAAGCGCGTCCCTTTCTTCGGCTTTGGCCGAGCGAAGGTCTGAGGCGTGCGGCGGCTCTGTGAGTACGTCGACGAGAGGCTCGCGCGCGCCGCGGGGGGCGGCGGTGGCGGTTCGGACGGCGTCGGTTCCGGCGGAGGGGGCGTGGCGGCGCGCTCCGCCGTTTCGATCTGCGCCTCGTCGAATCCCCACGTCAGTCCGGTGTTCGACGGCTCGGGGACCGCTTCCGCCGCGACCGGCGCTTGCTCGCCCATCGACTGCACGGGCGGCTCCGGCTCAGGGTGAAAATCCTCCATCGATCCGCTGCTGCTGCTCCATGCTTCGGAGGCGTCGGCCACGCCGGCCGACTCGAAGCCGAGTTCATCCTTTACTTCAGCTTTGTGCAGCAGACCGAGGGCGCGCAGTCCCTCGAGCAGTTTGTAAGTATTGAAGACGTCCTTCCCGGCGACGCCGGCGATCTCCGCCGCGGTGCGTTCGCCGTCGATCTTCGCCGCGATCTCACCGGCCTCTTCGTTGAGGCCGAGCCGCTGGAACTCGGCGTCGAAATCAGCCACCTTCGTCAGCACCGCGGAGCCGCCGTCGAGCGCGCGCTCGAACGGCTGCCGTTCGTGCTCGGTGACGAAGAGCTCGATCAGGATCTGCGGAAGCGGAAAGAGCGTCCCCTCTTCGCGCTTCGGGAGATAGTCGGCGACGATGGCGTACGACCCCGTCGCCCAGGCGCGCACCGAGCGAAGGATCCCGATCACCTGGATGCGGCGTCCCCAGGTCAGCTCCTTGCGCGTGATGAATCCGAGGTTCAGCAGCGCGTCGCCGAGGGTCTCGTTTTCTTTTCGGGTGGCGAGCGCCTGCTTGACGTGTTCTTTGCTGACCTTTCCGGCGCGCAGCAGGATCTCGTCGACGGCGTCGCTGCGATCGTTGGTGCTGGCAGACAGGACATCGCCGTTCTTGAAATAGACGATCTTGATGATCCCGTCCTGCTCGAATCGCAGCGCGCCGGTGAACTTCTCACGACCGAGTTCGACGAGACGCTGGACCAGATCGATCTCGCCGATATCGCCTTCAAAACTCATTGCCCCCGCCCTTCCATTGGTTGTCGTGGGGAGTCGCCCGGAGGAATTATCGCATGTCGCGCCGGCTCGCGAGCTGCAAGAATCGGAGCGGGCCGAAGATGCGCGCTACGCCGGATGCAACTCGGCATAAAGCGTCTTTCCGATCTTTCTGCCGAGGACGTTGATCAGGTCCTGCTCCGAAGCCTGCTTCACTCCCGACAGACTGCCGAATCGTTCGATGAGCAGCCGGCGGCGCTTGTCCCCGATCCCCGGAAGGTCCTCGAGCTCGCTGTGCAGCGTGCGCTTCGATCGGCGGCGGCGGTGCGAGGAAACGGCGAAGCGGTGCGTCTCGTCGCGCACGGTCTGGAGCAACTGCAGCGCCGGATCGCGGCGCTCGAGCCGGATCGGCGCTTCGCGCTCCGGCACGTAGATCTCTTCCTCACGTTTCGCCAGCCCGGCGACGGTGATCCCTTCGATGCCCAGGCGATTGAGCGCAGTGAGCGCCGCGTTGAGCTGTCCCCGCCCGCCGTCGATCAGGATCAGGTCGGGCAGCGGCTTCTCCTCCTCGAGGAGCCGCCGGTAGCGCCGGTCGACCGCCTCGGCCATGGAGCGGAAGTCGTCCGCCCCGGCGACGCTGCGGATGTTGAAGATGCGGTATTGGCTCTTGTCAAACTTTCCGCGGTCGAGGACCACCATGCCGGCGACCGAATCGCTTCCCTGAATGTTCGAGATGTCGAACGACTCGAT
>DATFUW010000107.1:0-7794 GCA_035260605.1 Thermoanaerobaculia bacterium
CCTTTTCCTGCGGTGATCCGGCGTGCGAGATGCAGAAAGGTCAGAAAAAGAATCACGATCCGGCCCCGGTTCTCCTCTCCGTCGAGTCGCTGAGCAAGACCTACACGTCGCAGCCGCTGTTCGAGAACCTCGGCTTCACCATCAGCCAGGGCGATCACGTCGGGCTGGTGGGGCCGAACGGATCGGGGAAGTCGACGCTGCTGAAGATCCTGGCGGGCATCGAGCAGTCCGACTCCGGGACGCGCGCCGTGCGTCGCGGCACGCGCATCGGGTATGTGCCGCAGGACCCGGTGTTCGCCCCGGGAAAGAGCGTCGAGCAGGTGCTCCTCGCCGATGCCGATCCCGCCGACGAGCAGGCGCCGTCGCGCGTGGCGCAGGCGCTTGGAAAGGCGGGCTTCACCGATAGCACGCTCCTCACCGACACGCTCTCCGGCGGATGGCGCAAACGCCTGGCGATCGCGCGCGAGCTGGCGCGCGAACCCGCCATCCTGCTGCTCGACGAACCGACGAATCATCTCGACGTCGACGCGATCCTCTGGCTCGAGTCGCTGCTGACGAAGGAGCCGGAAGCCTTCGTCGTCGTCAGCCACGACCGGAGGTTCCTGGAGAACGTGACCGGACGGATGCTCGAGCTGAACCGCATCTACGCCGGCGGATTGTTTCAGACCGACGGCCGCTACAGCGTCTTCCTCGAAAAGCGGGACGAGCTGCTGCGTAATCAGGCCGCCTATCAGGACACGCTCGCGAACCTGGCGCGGCGGGAGATGGAATGGCTTCGCCGCGGACCGAAGGCGCGAACCACGAAGGCCAAGGCGCGGATCCAGTCGGCCGCCGCGCTGATGGAGGAGCTCGATGAGAGCCGCGATCGCGCCCGCGTCTTCACCGCGAAGATCGACTTCACCTCTTCGGACCGCAGGACCAAGCGCCTGTTGTCCGCGAAAGGACTGAGCAAGTGGTCGCTCTTTCGCGACCTCGACCTCCTGCTCACGCCCGGCACGCGTCTCGGCGTCCTCGGCCCGAACGGTTCGGGAAAGACGACCCTGCTTCGGATCATCACCGGCGAACTGGAGCCGGACGCCGGAACCATCCAGCGCGCCGAGGGTCTGCGCGCCGTCTACTTCGAGCAGAACCGCGAGAGCCTGGACGAGACCCTGACGCTGAAGCGCGCGCTCGCACCGGAGGGCGACACCGTGATCTTCCGCGACCGCGCGTTACACGTCGTCTCATGGGCCAGGCGCTTTCTCTTCCGCCCCGAGCAGCTCGAGACTTCGGTGTCGAAGCTCTCGGGAGGGGAGAAGGCGCGGATCGTCCTGGCGCGGCTGATGTTGCAGCCGGCCGACCTGCTGGTGCTGGACGAGCCGACCAACGATCTCGACATCCCGACGCTCGACGTGCTCGAGGAGTCGCTGCAGGACTTTCCCGGCGCGCTGGTGCTCGTCACGCACGACCGACTGCTGCTCGACCGCATCGCCACGCGGATCCTGGCGCTCGACGGAGCTGGCGGTGCCGGCTACTTCGCCGACACCGGGCAGTGGCTGACGTCCCGTTCCACACGGCAGCGCGAGCGGCCGGCGGCAACGAACACGAGGCCCCGCGCGAAGCGCCTCAGCTATCTCGAGCAGCGCGAGCTCGAATCGATGGAGCCGGCGCTGCTCGCCGCCGAGGCCGCCGTGATGGAAGCGCGGCAGCGCGCCGAGGATCCCTCGATCGCCACGGATGCCACCGCGTTGCAGGAGCGCTTCGCGGCGCTCGAGCGCGCCCAGTCCGAAGTCGACCGCCTCTATCAACGCTGGAGCGAGCTCGAATCGAAGGAATCTTGAGTGCGCGCAAAATCGGGCAGGGAACGCGCGGCCGCCGTTCCCGGTTAACCGCCCCGTGATTTCTTTTTCCAACGTCAGCAAGCAGCACGGGCGGCAGGTCCTGTTCATCGACGCCTCCTTCCAGCTCAACCCCGGCGAGAAGGTCGGGCTGGTCGGGCCGAACGGCTCCGGCAAGACGACGCTCTTCCGCATGATCGTCGGCGAGGAATCGCCGGACGAGGGGAGCGTCACGGTGCCGAAGAAGATCTCGGTGGGCTACTTTCAGCAGGACGTCGAAGAGATGTCGGGCCGGTCTGTGCTCGATGAATCGATCGCCGGCAGTGGGCGTCTCGGCGATCTGCATCACGAGCTGATCGCGCTCGAAGAAACGCTCGACGACCCCGACGCGCTCGAGCGTTACGGGCACGTTCAGGAGGAGTACCAGCACCTCGGCGGATACGAGCTGGAAGCGCGCGCCCGTGAGGTCCTGCATGGGTTGGGATTCGACGACGTGCAGATCGACGGCGACGCCGGCGCGCTGTCCGGCGGCTGGAAGATGCGCGTGGCCATGGCCCGGATCCTCCTGGGCAAGTTCGACGTCCTGCTGCTCGACGAGCCGACCAATCACCTCGACATCGAGTCGATCGTCTGGCTGGAGCGCTACCTGAAGAGCGTGCCGTCCACGCTGTTCATGACCTCGCACGACCGCGACTTCATGAACCGCATCGTCTCGCGGATCATCGAGATCGACGGCGGCGAGATCGCCGGCTACTCCGGCGATTACGACTTCTACGTGCGCGAGCGCGAGCTGCGGGAGGCCAATCAGGAGGCGGCGTACGCGCGCCAGCAGGCCAAGCTGGCGAAGGAGCAGCGCTTCATCGAGCGCTTCTCGGCGCACGCGGCGAAGGCCGCGCAGGTGCAGAGCCGCGTCAAGGCCCTGGAGAAGATCGAGAAGATCGAGCCGCCGAGGAAGCGGAAAGCGGTGAAGTTCGACTTCCGCAATCCGGCGCGTTCCGGCGATGACGTGGCCATGCTGCACGGCGTGACGAAGCGGTTCGGATCGCGGACGATCTATGACGACTTCAGTTTTCACGTGCGGCGGCGCGAGCGCTGGTGTGTGATGGGAAAAAACGGTGCGGGGAAGTCGACGCTGCTGAAGATGATCGTCGGCGCGCTTCCGCCCGACGCCGGCACGGTACGCCTCGGCGCCGCGCTGCAGGTCGGATACTTCTCGCAGCAGTCGCTCGACCTGCTCGATCGCGATCTCACGGTGTGGGAGCAGATGCAGAAGGACTTTCCGCTCGAGAGCATCGGCGCGCTGCGCAGCCTCCTCGGTGCGTTTCAGTTCTCGGGCGACGATCCCGAGAAAAAAATCCGATCGCTCTCGGGAGGGGAGAAGTCGCGCCTCATCATGGCCCGCATGCTCCTCAATCCCCCGAACTTCCTCGTGCTCGACGAGCCGACCAACCATCTCGACCTGGCGACGAAGGAGATGCTGGTCGATGCGCTGCGCGATTTCGAGGGCACGATGCTGTTCGTCTCCCACGACCGCACCTTCCTGCGCGGCCTCGGCGATCGAGTCCTCGAACTCGCCGGCGACGAGCACGACCGCCCCGTCACCTTCGGCGGATCGTACGGCGAATACGTCGAGCGGACCGGGCGGGAGGCGCCGGGCGTGCACGCCTGAATCAATCCCGCGCGAGGTCAACGATTGGCTCCCCGCCAGCTCAATCAACCGCGCAGCGTGGTCGCGCCCATCGGCGCGATCATTTCCGGCGATCATTCCGCCGTACGTTGTGTTCGTGCTCTGATTCGCGGTGAGCGTGCCGGCGCCCAGGGTGATCGTCCCGGCCGTCCCGGAGAGCGAGCCGATGGTGTCGTCATTCGGCATCATGGTGTTGCCGGACGTCGTGGTCAGGCAGGCCGATCCGCCGATGCCATCGAGCGTGCCGCCGGCCGAGGAGATCGAACCGGTGATGGTGGCATTCTCGATCGAGCCTGCGTTGAGCGAGAGCGTCCCCACGACGCCCACCGTCATCACCGCCAGCGCCGGTGGTCAGCGAGAGCGAGCCGCAATTCGCGGCCGTTGAGCTTCCGATCACGGTCGTGCTCCCGTCGACGGTGATCCCGCCGCCCGCCGCCGTCTGCAGAGAATTCGCACCACTTCCGGGGAAAGCTCGCAAGCGAGCATGGCGTGGATCGGCGTGCCACGCTACGCCCGGTAGAGCGTCGATGGCGGGCTGAACGGTGATGCTCTCGCGTCTCCGAAAGTTTACCGGCCGCGCTTGGCGTCTGAGCCGCCACTTCTGATCTGATAGGCCGATCGGAGGATGCAATGGATACGAAACAGGTCGGCGAGCAACTGGTCGGGCTTTGCAGCAAAGGAAAATTCCTGGAGGCGGTCGACTCCCTGTACAGCAAAGACATCGTCAGCATCGAAGCGATGGGAAGCCCTGAGATGCCGGCGGAGCAGCACGGCATCGACAAGATCCGCGGCAAGAATCAGTGGTGGAACGAGAACCACGACGTCCACTCCGCAAAGGTCGAGGGACCCTTTCCCCACAACGACCGCTTCGCGGTGCGCTTCCACTTCGATATCACCCCCAAGGCGGGACCGCAGAAGGGGAAGCGGACGCAGATGGACGAGGTGGGCGTCTACACGGTGAAGAACGGCAAGATCGTGCGCGAGGAGTTCTTCTACTCGATGTAGGGCAGTGGAGCGGCGGGAGCGGCGGCCTGAGCCGGTGCTCCATCAGGCGCGGGCCTTGAGGATCATGCCGCTCGCCGCCAGCTCTCGCAGGGTCGCCGGGGAGCTGCGGGCTTTCCGCTTCTCCTCGGCGCGCGCGAGGCGCTCGACCTTTGGATCGATGGAGCGGAAGCCGAGCTTGCGGTAGAACCAGAACGCGCCGCTCTCGATCGCTTCCTCGTTGCCCAGCCCGATCTGGTAGGGATCGATGGTGAAAATCGTCGATCGGAACAATTGCCGGTAGAGCGCCAGCAGACGCGCGAAGCACCACGCCGATTCGCCCTCGCGAAATGCGGGGAAGATGTTGAAACTGACCTCGATCCGCTCGCCGAGGGCGAAGGCGTCGCCATAGCCGGTGGGCACGCCGTTCCGGAAGAAGAACGGCGCGTAGCCGGCGCGCACCGGCAGCCGCTTGTCGGGACGCAGCGCGAACAGAACGATCTCCAACCCGCGCCCGGCATCCGCGGAGATCACCGTCGCCGGCTCGCCGAACGTGGCCGCGTACAGCTCGCGATAGCGCGTGGCCAGCGCGGCGCGCACCATGTCCAGGGCCGCCTCGCCTTGCTCCGGTGAGAGCTCGCGGATCGGAAGCGGGGGCGCCGCGAGCTCCCGGGCGATGGAAACGTCGCGCCGCGCAATGATCGCCGGGTCGCAGAAGATCGTCCGCGGCGTGCGGCGCATGCGTGTGCGCGAGCATTCAAGCGGGAACTTCCAGCGGATCCACAAGCCGAGCAGGTCGTAGGTCACCGAATCGAGATGGTCGACGTACCACTCCAGACTGTGCGCTCTGGCAAAGTCGAGATAGGGGACGTTCGCGTCGACGATGCGTTCGCGCAGCACGGGGATCAGCGGTGTGAGCACGACCGCCAGGCGGTCGTCCTCGGGCGGATCGTCCCAATCGATGGCCGCCGTCCCCGGGAATCGTCGGGTCAGCCAGCGCGCGATGTCCCAGGAGAAGATCACGTCGACCGAGGTCCCGGCGATGCCGGAAGTCTCGGGCGGAAGAACCCGATCGCGCAGCTCGATCTTCTCCAGCGCCGCCTCCGCGCGCTCCAGCTCCCGCGCGGAGCGGGGGTAGGCACAGCGAAAGAGGAGTTGGTCGTGCCGCATGGGACCATCCTACCGGTTTGGGTCGCCCCCGCGGGCCTCCCTCGAGCGTTCGCTGGTCTCGCCGTGGCCCGGGGATTCCTGGCCAGTTCCCTGTCCGGATCGGCCTTTCGACCTCGCTTACGGGACAGACCCGCCACTCCATCCTTCTCCCGCTGCCCGCCAGGTGATCAGGTGCGACGAGTACAGTCCTCACGGCGCAGCAACGCGCCGCCGATCTCGCCGAGCCGGCTGCACCGCTCTGCTTCCCGCAGGATGCGGCCTTGTACTCCGCCGTATGCTCGAGCAGGCCGAGCTGCATGCGGAGTGGGCTGCGTGACGTTTCCTGGGGTTGTCGCGAGTTGAGGCGATCAATATTCTTTCGAGACGACAATGCGCGGCTACATCGCGAATACCGACTACGACTGGTTCACCTACCTTCGTTCGGTCGAACCGCCGATCGATGAAGTGAACTTCTGGCGACCCGGATCGGACGCTGTGTTTCGGGCGCTCGATCCCGGCGAGCCGTTCTTTTTCCGGCTCAAGGCGCCGCGCGGCGCGATCGGCGGCCATGGCTTCTTCGTTCATTTTTCGAAGCTGCCCGTTTCCGTCGCGTGGGAAACGTTTGGGCAAGCGAACGGGGCGGCGACCTACGGCGAAATGCGCGACCGCCTCCTCGGGATTCGTAAGCGCTTCAATATGGATGCGGATCCAAAACGGGATTTTCATATTGGCTGCATTCTGATCAATCAACCCGTGTTTTTCGACGACGGCGATTTGGTCCGCAGCCCAACCGACTTCACTGGTCCGATCGTGGGAGGGAAGACGTACGACCTCGACAGCGGCGAAGGAGAGCGGATCTGGCTCGAATGCCGCGCTCGCGCTGCTCCGAGATCAGTGCTTGATGTCATCGGCGACCGGCCGTTGCCCGGTGGGTACGGGCCTCCGTCGCTTGTCCGCCAACGACTCGGTCAGAGGAGTTTTCGTGTGGTGGTCCTCGATTCGTACGAGCGACGCTGTGCCGTGACCAACGAGCGGACGATTCCAGCGCTCGAGGCGGCGCACATCCGCGACTATCGCGACGTCCAGGAGCACTCGATCAACAATGGCATACTCTTCCGCGCCGACATCCACAAGCTTTTCGACACGGGGTACGTCACCGTCACGCCGGACCACCACTTCGAGGTGAGCAAACGAATCAAGGAAGAGTTCGAAAACGGTCGCGATTACTACAAGCTCCATGGCACGTCGATCCGCCTCCCGCACGACCGAAGCGACTATCCGGCCGCTGAGGCACTGACGTGGCACAACGAGCAGCGCTACCTGGGCTGATCAGATCGCAGTTCAGCGATGCGCATGCGGATACCTCTTCCTGCGGATCACCCCTTCGTTTTGAAGTTGGCCAATCGCCAGGATCGCATCGCGAAAACTCATGGAGCCGGGGGGTGAGCACATCGTGGTTCGGCCTCGGCGGCAGTACGCCGTACACGTCTACGCCAGATCGCGCGGGGCCTCGGGGCGGGGCGCGCCGTCGAACGGTCGCGGGGCGCGCTCCTTCCACGCGTCGAACTCGGGCGGGAGGAGGGCGAGGATCTCCTCGGCGGTCATGCCGTAGAGGTCGTAGTTGAAGTCGAGCTGCTGGGCGACGGCGATCAGGCGGCGGAGGTTGCCCGGCTGCGTCTCGGTGGTCGCGCCGCGCTTCGGGCGGGCGCGGGTCGCGTCCCAGTACAGCAGGTCGATGGCCTCGATCAGGCCGCGGTTGGTCAGCAGTTCCCGCCGCGAGCCGAGGGCGTAGATGAAATTGCCGTGCTGATGCAGCGGCGGATACAGCAGCAGGCGCGCGCGTTCGCCGTAGAGTCCGAACAGGCGATATGGGCCGGCGAGCAGGTGACGCTCGCGCCCCCATCCCTCGCCGCTTGGAATGTAGTGGTAGTCGGCCCGCGGTCTCCTTCTGCCGTCCCGCCCCACCGGCGAGAGCTGATCGAAGTAGAAGAGCGCGAGCCAGCTCCATAGGCCGGCATCGCCGGCGATGGTCGGGTTGTCGATCGGACGCAGCACCTCGTGCAGATCGCTCGCCGCGTCGAACTTGCTCCGGAAGACGCGCGGCTCGATCCGCATGCGGACCGGCAGCGGCGCCGAATAGCCGTCGACGTAGAGGATTGC
>DATFUW010000108.1:0-10611 GCA_035260605.1 Thermoanaerobaculia bacterium
GCCATCCGGCCTCAGCCTTATCTGGTAACCATACCTGGCGATGGAAAAACCATCGTCGGAACAATCGGAACATCCACAGAGGTCATCACTGTGGCGTGACCGTCGTGACATGCTGCGTCTCGTTGTTCGTGACGCTAACAAAGGCCCAATAACGCACGCCCTGGGTCAGTGGCGTAATTTCGATTCGCAATCGCCGACCCGCAAGCTCTGGAAAAGTGTCGCTAAGAGATAGAACTTGAGCGAATCCGGGAACAAGTGTGTCCGCGACCCCACTCGGAGAACTGAGCCGCAGAGGAACCTCCGCCAAGACAACGTTGCCATTCAAGTCAAAGAAGTGCACAAGCACGAGGTTATCGACTGCGCCATCAAAATCATAGACGCGCAGGGTGGCCCTGAAACGCTGATCGGTCGGGATATCGAGCAAAGTCAGTCCGTCGGTGTGAACATCACTCTCCCGAACGACCGGTATTTCAGTTCCCCACGTCAAGGCCTCTCGCGATATGTCCTGCACACGCAAGTTGAATGCGACGCGGCTGCTCCCCGCGTGTGAAACGAAGACGAACGCCCCCGGATCGGGAAAGGCAGGCTCGAATTCAGGTGTCACGGTAGTTCGTGGACTCACTTCACGCGTTGGACAAACCGTGATGGCACAACCTCCCGGTGACGGGGCAATGATGACCGTCTCGTCGTTATCATTGCGTGCGGTAAGCTGAGTGACCCAGCGCGACCCAAACGCACCCGGCGTCTCGGCCGTTAACGCCACCGGCAAGAGTACCCGATCGAAGACGTCAGCTCGTGCCGAACTTGCCGATAAGCATGCAACAATAATGAATAGCAGCCCACGTGGTCGCATCGTGTCAGCGAAGCATACGCCGATGGGATGGCATTACTCGCGGACGCTTGGTATCACCAGGTGGACTCGACCGTCATTCCGTTTCACATCGGAGAGCAGGTCAAGTCAGCCGGCGCTATTCGATATATGGAAGATCCGGCCTTGGACGGCAGCACCTCGCTGCTACTCAACCTCAATCGGCACCTTGGACCCCCACTATGGAGCGGGTCCGGCCAACCACATGCGATACCTGCTTACTTATGGCGGCACGAGTGCGTGTAATAACAATGCCGTCACTGGCATTGGGGTGGATGAGGCCCGCCAGCTTTGGTACGCCTTGATTCAACATGTCAATACCACAACGAGCTATGCCGACTTGAAGCAGGCCTATCAGCTTGCAGCAGAACAGTTGTTTGGACTCGCCTCACTCGAACGGTTGGCGGTCGATCAGGCTTTTGACGCCATCAACGTCCCGTAGGGTGAATATCAGTTGTCGTATGAGTTAAAGCGGTGGCGGCCTCGAAGAGGTGAGGGACAACCCGATTCGACTTGCTGATATGCATCCCGTCCGTGCCACGGGGAGTACCCCGATCGCCGATTGTGGTTTGGATACGGCGGCAGTTCCCAAGATCAGTTCGGCGACGACGAGTGCCGCGGCGGCTAAATCTGTGCAGCCGGAAGGCCCTGTACAACCGCCGACCAGGGACTCGTCAGCGTTCCGAAGGGATGCGTTCTTACCGAGCACGAAAAACTGTCGCGGGATCCGCTGGAGGCTTTCGAGCGTGATCTCGACGAGATGCCTCGCCCCGCGAATCTGGCAATCATCCCGGCGGCCAGCCGAGGTTGCGCCCGCCTAACAGGTGAAAGTGCAGGTGAAAAACCGTCTGCCCGGCTGCCGCGCCGTGATTGACGACCGTCCGGTACCCGTCGGCCTCCAGATGCAGATCCCGCGCGATCTGCGCCAGTCGCACCAGGACGGTCCCCACCGTCGCCGCATCCGCGTCGGTCAGATCGTCGAGGCTGGAGATGTGCTTGCGCGGAATCACCACCACGTGCGTCGGCGCCTGCGGATTGATGTCGTTGAAGGCCACGACGTCGTCATCCTCGTAGACTTTCGTCGCCGGGATTTCTCCATGGGCGATGCGGCAGAAAAGGCATCGGTCATTCGCAGCCATGCCGCGATAATACGATGACCCGCGGAATCCCGGCGAGATCGGCGCGCACCTCCTCCACCGTGAAGTGATGTGCCGCGGCGATATCGCGCACCGCGCTCTCCTGCCCGAACCCGATTTCCAGGATTACCGCCGCCCGCCCCGCCTGATCGAGGATCCGGGCAATCGTCTCTGTCCCCGCCGGCCCCGGCGTCAGCGCCACCAGCGGCTCGTGCTCGCGCACCTCGGGCCCGAGCGTCTGCAGGTCTGCCTCGGCGATGTACGGTGGATTGGAGACGATCCAGTCGAAGTTGCCGACGAATGCCGCGAGCACGTCGCTCGCAGCCAGCTCCACGCGTCCCGCTGCATTTCGCGATGCCAGGGCCAGCGCCGCGACCGAACTGTCGCTCCCGACCACGTGCAGATCCGGCCGCTCCAGGGCCAGGGTCACCGCGATGCATCCGCTGCCGGTGCCGACGTCGACCACGCGCGCGTTGCGCTCGATCCGTTCGATGGCGGTCTCCACCACGAGCTCCGTCTCCGGACGGGGAATGAGCACGCGGTCATCGACGGTGAACTCGCGCCCGAAGAATTCAGTTCTGCCGCGGATGTACTGCAGGGGTTCGCCGGCGAACCGCCGCCGCAGCGCCGCCGCGAGCGGAGCGGGATCGACCTTCTGCTCGCCGTGCGCCAGCAGGTACGGCAGCGGCCGGCCCAGGAGATCGGCCAGGAGGAGGTCGACGTCGCGCGGATTGACCCCGCGCCGCGACGCCTCGCCGCGATACTGCGCGCGCAGCGACTCAATCGTTTCCGTACGTCAGCTCCAGGAACCCGTCTTCCAGCGCGCGGTTGCTCTTCAGCTCCGCCGTCGTTCCGGCAGCGATCATGCGCCCGTGGTTGAGGATTCCGATCCGGTCGCATACCGCTTCGGCCACCGACATCGTGTGCGTGGTCAGGAAGACTGCCTTCTGCTCGGAAGCCAGGCGGCTCAGCAGCACCTTGACCTGCTTCTGCGCCAGTGCGTCGAGTCCTACCATCGGCTCGTCGATGATGATGACCGCGGGATCGTGAACGAGCGCCGCCGTGATCACCAGCTTCTGCTTCATGCCATGCGAGAGGTTCTCGATGCGCGCGTCGATCCAGCCGTCCAGTCCGAAGTAGCGCAGCAGATCGAGAGCGCGCGCCTCGCATTCCGGCCACTCCCGCCCGTAGAGATTGACCACGAACTGCAGCAACTCCCGCCCGGTCAGCTTCT
Source organism: Thermoanaerobaculia bacterium (assembly GCA_035260605.1). Classification (GTDB taxonomy): domain Bacteria; phylum Acidobacteriota; class Thermoanaerobaculia; order Gp7-AA8; family Gp7-AA8; genus Gp7-AA10. Next base: position 3,239 of record DATFUW010000108.1, read on the forward strand.
CGTAGAGGTAGGGGCGGTCGGGGACATATCCAAGGACGGCCTTGGCCCTCGCCCCGTCCCGCCCGACATCGACCCCAGCCACCCGCACGAAACCCGAGGTCGGCAGCGACAGCCCTGCCAGGATGCGGATGGTCGTTGTCTTGCCCGCCCCGTTCGGCCCCAGAAACCCGTAAATCTCGCCGGCTGAAACACTCAGCGAGATATCGTCCACTGCGACGAAATCGCCGTAGAGCTTGGTCAGATGCTCGATCTCGATCATGGCTTTTGGCCCGCCCTGTATTATCCGCTGGGCCCGGAAACCCTGGGCGAAGGGAGCCGTAAACCCTGATGGCTGAACGTGAGCAGCTCGATGACCGCGCCCTGGTGGCTCGGATCCTCGGCGGCGATCGCGACCGTTTCACGGAGCTGGTCCAGCGCTATGAGAGGCGCGTCATCAACTACGTGTACCGGATCATCCATCGCTACGAGGATGCTCACGATCTGGTTCAGGACATTTTCGTGAAAGTCTACCTGGCTCTCGATCGCTACGACCCGAAGTATCAGTTCTCGACCTGGCTGTTTCGCATCGCGCAGAACGCGGCCATCGACTCGCTGCGCAAGAAGACGCTCCCCGAGGTCTCGATGTCCCGGCCGGCGGAGGACGAGAATCAGAAGGAGCGCGAGTTCGCCGACACCGGGGTCACGCCGTATCGGGCGTTGAAGAACAAGCAGCTCGGGGCCGCGATCGAGAAGGCGGTGGCCGGTCTGCCGCCCGACTATCGCGAGCTGATTCAACTCCGGCACTTCGCGGAGCTATCCTATGAAGAGATCGCTTCGATGAAGAAGCTGCCGCTGGGGACCGTGAAGAACAAGCTGTTTCGAGCACGGAATCTGCTGAAGAGCGAGCTCGATACGTTCGTGGAACCGCTATGACCGACGCCTGCCAGCGATACCTGGAAGACCCGGAGGGGCACGCCGGGCATCTCGCCGTCTGCGAGAAATGCCGCGCCATGGAGGAGATCCTCGGATCGCGCGTGCATGCGCAGCCGATCCGCGTCGACGCGCTGCCGCTGGCCCCCTGGGAACAGGCGGCGTACCGCGCCTGGCCGGTGGTCATCGGCGGGATGCTGGCGGTGCTGGCCGTGGCCTTCGCCATCTGCCGCGCCGCGGGGATCTCACCGTTGACGGCGATCGTCGCCGGAATGTCCGCCGCACAGATGCGCGCCTACGTGACGTCGGCGGCCGACGCGCTGCGCGGGGCCTCGCTCGCCTGGCAGATCGTTTTCGGCGCCGCCTTCGTGGTCATCAATGCCGTGCTGGTGGTCCTGCTCCGGCGCGCGCCGCGGGGGATCGATGCGTAAGGCAATTCTGATCGCGCTGATCCTCGCGGCCGTGGCTGTCACCGCCTCGGTCGCTGCGCCGCTGGGAACGGGAACGTTCCACGACGCGGCGTCGATGCTGACCCGGACCGCCGTGAAAGTCTCGCTGCTCTTCGTCTGGCTCGTTGCCGCGATCGTGGTGACGCTGGCCAGCGGCCGCGAGGTGCGGTACTCCTCGATCGAAGTCCGCAGCGCGCCGCTGCACACCTTCGCCCTCGGCCTGGTGGCGGTCACCAGCTACGTGCTCACGGCGATTCTCTTCAGCTACCTGATTCCGTACTTCGTCGGACTGCCGCTGCTGGCGGTCCTCGCGCTCTTCGCGCTGCTCACCAAGATCTACGGCCTGATCGCCGTCTTCCATGCGGTTGGCACCCTTGCCGCGGGCATCCGTTCGCGCGAGCAACTCGCCGCGCGCCGGTGGCTGCGCGGAGACCTGGCGATGGTGCTCATCGGCGTGCTGCTGCTCGGAGCGGTCCGCCTGATCCCGATCGCCGGCACCGTCGTCTGGGGCATCGCCTCCATCTTCGGCGTCGGCACGGCCCTGACGACCAAGTTCGGTCGCCGCGAGCCGTGGTTCCTCACCTGGCGCACCGTCGAAGCGGGCTGAGTTTCGGCCCCCACCGCGCCGCGCCCTACAATGACCACGATTCGTGGCCACTGAAGGCAATCGCACGACCGAACGGCGCACCGATCTCCTGGCGATCGGTCTGCTCGTGGTGCTCGTCACGATCTTCTTCGCCGACGTCCTCTTCGGATCGAGCACGTTCTACACGCGCGACCTCGAAGGCTTCTACTTTCCGACCAAAGCGATCCTGCGCAGGATCGTGCTCGCCGGGGAGTTCCCCTGGTGGAATCCTTACTACAGCGCCGGCCAGCCGATGGCTGTCAATCCGGAGTACGCGGTTTTCTATCCGCTGCAGTGGCTGATCCTCCTGCCGAACTACCTCTTCGGATTCAACCTTCACATCCTCGTGCACATCGACCTGATCGCGATCGGCACCTATCTCCTGCTGCGATCCTTTCGTCTGGGAGCCGTCGCATCGGCATTCGGCGCCATCGCCTGGGCGCTGGGCGGCGTGGTGCTGTCGGTGATCACGCTGCTGCCGACGCTGTTCACGGCCGCTTGGATGCCGCTGCTCTTCCTCTTCATCCGCCGCACGGCCGAGCGGTTCCGCTGGCGCGATGCCGCGGCCGCTGCAATCTGCGGAGGAATGCAGATCCTCGCCGGCGATCCCGCGGTTCTGCTGGAGACATGGGCGGTGATCGGCGGCTGGGCCCTCTGGCGCATGTGGCGCCATCGCCCCGAAACTCGGCGGACTGCCGCGATCTTCGCGCTGCTGTTCGCCTGGAGCGTCGCCATCGGCGGAGTGCAACTCCTTCCGGCGATCGAGTTCGCACGCCATACGCCGCGGGCCGGCGGACTGTCGTTCGAGTCCGTCGCCGGATGGAGCTTCCCTCCCGTGCGCCTTCTGGAGATCGCGCAGCCATATCTCTTCGGCGGCTTCGACGAAGGCGGCATCAACGCCTGGTGGGGACAGCGGCTCTATCCACAGCGGGCGAGCCCGTTCATTCTGCGGATCTACGAGGGAGCATTGCTCCTGCCGCTGCTGCTCGCGGGCCTGGCGACGCGCGGGACTCGTCGCCTCGAATTCGCGCTGCTCGCCGTCCCGTTCTTCCTTCTGGCGCTCGGTCGAAATTTCTTCATCGTGCCGTGGCTCTACCGATTGAAAGTGCCCGTTCCATTGCGCTTCCCGGAACGATTTCTGGTCATCGTCGTCTTCGTGACCGTCATCTACGTCAGTGCAGTCCTCGACCGGATCGTCGGCGGCGACGCGGTTCTCCGGAAACGGGCGATGCTAGCCGCCATCGCCAGTGCCGCCGTCATGGCCATCGTCACGCTCTTCACGCGCACGGCAGCGTATGAGCGATGGTTTCTTGACGTCACGTCGACCGCGTCTGCGGAGTACGGACGGCGCTTTGTCGAACTCTCCAGGGGAGGATGGCTCTTCGCGCTGCTGGTCACGACCATCTCCGCGGCGCTCCTGATCGCCATACGGCTCCGTCCCGCCTCGGTGCGTTTGTGGGGAGGGGCAATCCTCGCGGCGCTGGCGCTCGAGCTTCTGGCCACGAGCCTGCAGACCATCCCTCGCATCACCGACCACTTCTACGATCCACCGCCCGTGACGGCGACACTCGACCCGCACCGCGACCGCTACCGCATCTTTCATCAGATGGCCTGGTACGAGTACACGCGGTGGTCGTCGGGATATCGGAAGACGGGAAATGCCGCCATCTGGGCACAGCGAAACGCGATGATCCCGATGCTTCCCGCGGCATGGGGATACCGCACGGTCCTGGAGCAGGACTACGACCTCACGCTCCTGCGGCCGACGACCGACTTCGTCGCCGCGATGTGGACGCTGGTCAATGAGCGGCGCGCTGGATGGGAGCGGTTCTTTCTGCCGATTTCGAACGTGCACTACGTCGCTGTCCCGCGGCCGGTGGAGGAGGAACTTCGCAGGATTGGCGGCGATGCGCGGGCCATCGAGCCGGCCGACTTCATCGCCGTCCCGGCGCTCCCGCGCTACTTCTTCGCCAACGCGATTCGGCGCGTGCGCGGCGCAGACGAATTTGTCCGCGATCTGCAGCGCGGCATTCCCGACCCGCGCACCGCCTTTGCCGACCTCGAGCCCTTCGCCCCCGCCCCCGCCCGGGTCGTCGCGGTGGACGAGCATTCGTCCTGGACGTCGCTCCGAACGATCTCCGCGGGGCGAAGCTTCCTCGTCGCCTCGATTACCCCGGACGATCACTGGCGCGCGACCATCGACGGCGTCCCCGCGCCCCTTCACGTCACCGACATCGGATATCAGGGGCTGATCGTGCCGGCGGGCGAGCACCGCATCGATCTGCGCTACCGCAACAGCCTGACCATCGCCTTCGGCGCCGTCTCGCTCCTGGCCTTCGCCGCCGCACTCCTCACCAAAAAGGGGTCAGGTCTGTGATCCGTGATTTTCTACCCAACGTAGAGTCTCGCGAATCCCCTGGCTTGGTTTGCGGCCCCGCTCGACGCCGCAAACCAAAGAGCCGTATGCATTTCGGACGATCGCTGCGTCACTCGTCGCCAACCTCGTTCCGCATCGCCCAACCTTGGCTTCTGATCTCAGACGTCTCACGAGCGCACAGAGTGTCGGACCGCGATATCTACACTGCGTAGAAAATCACGGATCACAGACCTGACCCCTTTTTAGAGGTTTTCGACGATTGCTCGGGCGAAGTCGCTGGTCGAGACCTTCGTGGCGCCCTGCATCTGGCGCTCGAGATCGTAGGTCACTCGCTTCTGGTCGATGGTCTTTGCGATGCCGCGCTCGATGGCGTCGGCCGCGCCGGTCCAGCCGATGTGGCGCAACATCATCACGCCCGACAGGATCAGCGAGCCGGGGTTGATCATGTCCTTGTTCGCGTACTTCGGTGCCGTGCCGTGCGTCGCCTCGAAGATGGCCACTTCGTCCGACTCGTTCGAGCCGGGCGCCATGCCGAGGCCCCCGACCTGCGCCGCGAGCGCATCGGAAATGTAGTCGCCATTCAGATTCGTCGTGGCCAGCACCGAGTACTCCGACGGGCGCAGCAGCACCTGCTGGAACATGGAGTCGGCGATGCGATCCTTGATCACGATCTTTCCGGGCGGCGTGGAACCATTGAGCTCCGCCTCGGGGATGGTCACGTTCCCGAACTCGTCCTTCGCCAACTGGTATCCCCAGTCTTTGAACGCTCCCTCGGTGAACTTCATGATGTTGCCTTTGTGGACCAGGGTCACCGACTCGCGCTTGGTCGCCAGGGCGTACTGGATGGCCTTGCGGATCAGCCGCTTCGATCCGAATTCCGACATCGGTTTGATCCCGATGGCCGAGTGGTCGCGGATCTTCGTGCTCCGCCGCTCCAGTTTGTTCAGATACTCGATAATCTTCTCCGCGGCCTCGGAATCCGCCGGCCATTCGATCCCCGCGTACACGTCCTCCGTGTTTTCGCGGAAGATGACCATGTCCACTTTCTGCGGCTCCTTGACGGGCGACGGGACGCCGTTGAAGTAGCGTACGGGGCGGACGCACGCGTAGAGGTCGAGCACCTGACGCAGCGTCACGTTGAGCGAGCGGATGCCCCCGCCGACCGGCGTGGTCAGCGGTCCTTTGATCGCCACGCGGTATCCGGCAATGGTGTCGAGAGTTTCCTGCGGCAGATACTCGCCGTAGAGCTCCTTTGCCTTGTCACCGGCGTAGACCTCGAACCAGGCGATCCTTTTCTTCCCGCCATAGATCTTCTTGACCGCGCCCTCGATCACATACCGCGTCGCGCGCCAGATGTCCGGGCCCGTCCCGTCTCCTTCGATGAAGGGAATGATGGGGTCGTCGGGAACGACGATGTTTCCGGATTGAAAGCCGATTTGCGTTCCGTCTTTCGGGGGATTCAGGTGGCTGCTCATTCGGGCGCAATGTAGAGCAACGAGTTCGAAAAAGCGAGAAGCGGATCAGCTTGAACCGACAAGCGAACGCAACGTCCGAAGAAACGCGCTGTGACACGGAAGCCGGGACATGGGATGGACAAAATCTACGGTCCGAGGCGGAAATTCACCGTCACTGTGTAGTAGACGTCGATCGGCTCGCCCTGATAGGTCGCCGGGCGGAACGTCCAGCGGCTGACCGCGGCGCGCGCGGCGTCGCCCAGTCCGAAGGGGAGATCCTTGATCACCTCCACGTTGTCGATCGTTCCATCGCGGCGCACGATCCCGCGGACCACGACGGCGCCCTGCACGCCCGCGCGGCGCGCCTCGAGCGGATAGCGAGGGAGCACGCGATCGATCTCCTCCGGCTGCGTCCCGCCGAGCGGGACCGCAGAGTAGACGGTCGCCGAGGGCGGCACTGGCGGCGCCGTCTCCACCGGAGGCGGTGCCGGTTCCATGGAGGCCGTCGTCCCGGTCGTTTCCGCCGGCGCGGTCGCCGTTGTCTCCGTGGTGTCGGTCGTTTCCGGTTCCGCCGTGCTCACCTCGAGCTGCCGGGTCCCGGCCGATGAGACGTCGATGGCGTCGACGTCGGCGTAGGCGATCTCCCCGTCGTGGTCGATGGCGTAGAAGTCGTGATCGCGGGTGTAGACGCGCACCTGATCGTCGGACGGCAACTCGCCGATGATCGGATAGAAGATGCCCGGTCCGGCGTAGAGCGGCGTGCGGGCGGTGACCACCGCCGCGAGTGAAGGGAGCTTTTTGATCGCCGCGTAGCGCGCCAGCCGCCGCTGGCGCTCCGCGGTGCGCTCGAGATTGTTGCGTTCGGCCCAGCCGGCGATCCCCTCGGGATCCTGCACGCGCACCCACTCGCCGCGGTCCTCGAGGACCATCAGCGTCTCGCCGGAGGTCGCGGTGGCCACCACCGGCGCTTCGGGATCAGGAGTGGTCCGGATGCGGATGCTCACTGGAAGGACCGAGAGCGTCTCCGACTGCACGCGCGGCGTCTTTGGCCGACGCCCGGTGGTGATCACCAAAGCGGTCAGCAGGGTCAGGAAGATGACACCCAGGAGAATGACGACCCAGAGGCCGCGCTGATGACGCAGCTGCGCCGAGGTCATCGGGTCCGCTTGCGGTCCTTCATCAGCGTGATCATGATCGCCTTCTGCACGTGCAGACGGTTCTCGGCCTCGTCGAAGATCACCGACTGCTTCGAGTCGATCACTTCCGCCGCGACCTCCTCCCCGCGATGCGCCGGGAGACAGTGCATGAAGATCGCGTTCTTCCGCGCCAGCTTCATCAGTCTTCGATCGACCTGCCATCCCGCGAAATCGCGCCGGCGCTTTTCGGACTCTTCTTCCTGCCCCATCGAGGCCCAGACGTCCGTCTCCACGATGTCGGCGTCGTCGACCGCCTCCTCCGCCGCGCGGGTCAGGGTGATCGTCGTGCCGGCCTTGCGCGCCGCCTCCTTCGCCTGTTGGACGATCGAGGGGTCGGGATCGTAACCGGCCGGTGTGGCGAGG
>DATFUW010000109.1:0-4662 GCA_035260605.1 Thermoanaerobaculia bacterium
ATCTGCAGCCGAAGCGGCTGTACGAGCGGCAAGGGAGGATCGACGAATACAACCAGCTGGTGGCGAAGTACAACCACGACCGCCATGAGTACCTGGCGAAGTGGAAGGGACTGTCGCCCGAGATCGTAAGCGCGATCTGACCGGCTCAGGCCGCCAGCGGCTGCTCCGGAGCAAAAGCGCCTGACGCCGTCGGCCAGCGTGCTATCCTTCTCTCCTCCAGGCGGAGGATGACATGCGCAACGGCCCGCGAGCCGCGGCGTGTTTGTTCGTGGCGCTGTTCGCCATGGGCGCGTCGGCGGATCTGAACACCAGACCGGCTCTACCGCCGGTGGTGATCGAGAAATCGATCGTCCCCGGCAGCGCGCGGCTCCTGCCGTTTCGATCGCTCGTTTCGCAGGTCGACACCCACGTCATCGCCAACCTGCTCACCGACGTGCCGCATCCGAACGACGTGCCGCTGAGCGTCGTCGCTGGCGAGCCCGATCACTGCGAGGACTCGGTGTGTGCTGTCCCGTTGACGATCCGCATGACGGAGACGAAAGGCCCGGTGATCGTCTCGTTCGCCGTGGCGAACTCCAGGGGAGAGCTCTCCGATGTGCGCCATCTGGAATGCGCGACCGGGTCCTGCGCCGTGCTCTTGATCCTGGAGCGCGGCCGGAACACGATCTCCGTCGGTGTCGGCGACGCCATTGCCCGGACCACCGCCTATACCATGGTGCACGTCGACGCCGACCGCACATGGGCCAGGGCCGGCCGCACCGAGTGGTTCTGACCGCTCACGTCTCCACGTGAAGGAAGAGATACACCGCCGCCAGGGCGAAGAGCACGTTCGCGCTCCACGCCGCCAGCGGCGCCGGGAGGTTCCCCACTTCGCCGAATTTCGTGAAGATGGCGAAGACCATCCAGTAGACGATCCCCACCACCAGCGCGATGCCGATTCCGTACAGTGCCCCCCGCTTTCCGACTCGGAAGGCGAAGGGGAGGGCGATGAGGGCCATCACCAGCGTGATGAACGGCCACGACGTCTTCTCATACAGCCTCACCGAGAGCTCCTCGGCGGAGTACCCCGATTTCCTGATGGCCTCGATGTAGCGGTGGAGCTGCGCGAAGGTCATTTCGTCCGGTGACTTGATCTCCGTGGCGAAGTCCTCCGGCCGCTCCCGGTAGGCGAGCCGGATCGGCGCGGTGATCGGCGTGAAGACGGTCGCGGCGTTCTGCGGAAACGAAAACATGTATCCGTGCTCGAACACCCATCGCGTTCCATCCCACTTCGCGCTGTCGGCGTAAACCCTTCGCGCCAGGCGGAAGTCGTTCGGATAGAGCTCGAAAACCTGAACCTGCGAGAGCTCCTGCGCCATGCGGTCGTACGAGAGGAAGTTGATGAAGTAGCGGCCCTTGCCCAGGAACCAGAGCTTCTGCTGCGACTGACTGGCCACGGTCTTCTTCCCATGGATGCGGTTCTGCAGTTGTTCCACGCGCTGGTTCGAATAGGGGAGGACGTAATCGAGCATGAAATACGACAGCAGACTGATCACCACAGCGAGGGCCACGATCGGGAGGGCGACGCGGTACAGCGAGACCCCTCCCGACTTGAACGCCGTCACCTCGTTGTTCTTGGAGAAGATCCCGAACGTGATCAGCGTCGAGACCAGCATGGAGATGGGGAGCGTCCAGTTGATGATCTGGAAGAGATAGAAACGGTAGTAGGCGAAGACCACGTGCAGGGGGATCTTGTTCGCCGCGACGTCCCTGCTGATCTGCGTGTAATCGACCACGATGGCCAGCACGGACACCGAGAGCATCACCAGCGCCAGGATCTTGAGGAACTCGCGCAGAATGTAACGGTCGAGGATGTTGGGGAACGTCACGTCGAGGCGGCGGAGCACCTCCGGCTCGTCCCCCTCGGCCACCGGCTCCTCGCTCCGGGCATCTCGCCGGCGCGTTACGAACGCCCGTACGCCGGAGATCATCGTGGCCAGCACGCTCGACGCCCGCCGTTTCGCCCCCGCCTCACGGCTGGCGCGCCCCATCAGATAGATCCCCAATATCAGGAGAATCAGGTTCGGGGCCCACATCGAGATCCAGGGAGCGATCTGACCATTGGCCGCGAGCTGCTCCCCGTTGAAGATCATCACGTAGTAGATGAGGATGATGGCCACGCTGAGCGAGAACCCCGAGCTCTTGCCGCCGCGCCGGTTCGTCATCCCCAGGGGGAGCCCGAGCACTCCGAAGACCACGCAGGCGAAGGGAATCGAGAACTTCTTCTGCACTTCGACGCGCGCCTCGTTGTAGGTGGTCGGATCGTTTCCGCGCGCGATGCGTGCCGCCTGCAGCAGCTCCGGGAGGCTCATTTCGCGAAGGGAACGGGGAAAACTTCCGCCCGTCGCGCCGCCGCGGTCGGGGAGCCGGATGCGCTGGAGTTTGTTGCTGGTCACGTCGTAGTGATCGGGCCGGCGCGGATCCCACAGGTGCGTTTCGGCATCCTCCAGATTCAGCCATACCTGATTCGGTGGAAGGATGGAAAGACTTCCGGCCCGGGCGAGGATGATCTTCTGGCCGGTCTTCTGCGTGATCAGCGGCCCGCCGGTGTCCGACTGGCGCTGCGCCGCCGCCGCCTGGACCGCCTGGGCGGGGTTGCCGGTCTGCTGGGCCTCGTCGCCGCGGTTGTCGGCAACGAAGACGCCCTTCCACTGGCCGGTGTGGGGGTCGATGTCGTTGACGTAGATCATCACGTTCTCGTACTCATCGTAGAAAACCCTCGGGCGGATCTCCTTTTCGATCGACGAGGTGGTGATCTGGGCGCGCATGGCCATCAGGCGCGTGTTGCCGCGCGGCAGCAGAACGTTCATCAGGTAGAGGTTCAGCAGGAAAAAGATGAAGCTGAGAATGAAGACCGGCCGGTAGATGGCGCGCGTGGAGATGCCCAGGGCGCGCATGGCGATGATCTCGGAGTCGGCCGAGAGGCGGCCGACGGCGATCAGAATGCCGAAGAGCAGCGACATCGGGACGGTCAGGACGACGATGTTCGGGAGCGAGAAATAGAGGAGTTTGAGGACCGTGGTGCCGGTCAGCGACTGTCGGATGATCATGCCGGCGAAGTCGAAAAGCTGCCGCATGAGGATGATGAAGGTGTAGAAGGCGAAGCCGAGGACCGTCGGCCCGAGCATTTCCCGGATGATGTAGCGCGTGAGGATTTTCATCGGAGGGCAGCCGGCGATTCGATTATCCCCGAGATTCCACAGAGTCCCATAAGAGAGATTATGTTAAATTCATACTGCTCGGGATTCGTTCCGCCACCGGCCTGCGGTCGCTGGCGGCCAGCTCGATCACATCGGACAGCACGGCCGCCGCCGTCGGCAACGATCCCGCCCCCTTTCCGCCGAACGTCATCTCCCCGACCGCCCTCCCGCGCACGATCACCGCATTGTTCTCGTCGCGGACGGCGGCCAGCGGATGCGTCTCGGGCAGCTCCCGGCGTTCGACGCGCACCTCAACCCCTCCCGGCACGCGGTGGGCACTGCCGACGTGCCGCACCACGCAGCGCCGTGAGCGCGCCTGCTCGATTTCCCCCGTCGTCACGTCCGCGATCCCGTGCATCCGCGCGAAACGGTGCAGCGGCCCGAAGGCTAGTTCCGACAGGATGGTCATCTTCTGCATGGCATCGGCCCCGCTGAGGTCGAATGCCGGATCGGCCTCCGCGAAGCCGCGCTGTTGTGCCATCCGCAGCGCGGCGGCGAAGTCGCAGCCGTCCTGTTCCATGCGCGTCAGGATGAAGTTGCACGTGCCGTTCACGATTCCGGTCAGACTCTCGATGGAATCGCCGGCCAGGCCGCGCTCGATGGCCCGAACGATCGGCACGCCGCCGCAGACGCTGGCCTCGAATCCGATCCGGGCCCCCGACTGCCGCGCCAGGGCGAACAGCGTGCGTCCGCAGTCGGCCAGCAGCGCCTTGTTCGCCGTGACGACGTCCTGCCCGGCGCGGAGAGCGCGCCGGACGTAGGCCCCCGCGGAGTGCACGCCGCCGATCAGCTCCACGACCAGGTCGCAGTCGTCGATCACCTCGATGGCCTCGTTCGTGAGGAGCCCGGGCTCGATGCCCGGACGCTCGCGGGCACGGTCGCGGACGAGGATCCGCGCGATGTGGAGGTCGATCGAGTCGCGGGCTGCGATCCGCTGCCGCTCGCGCTCGATCAGTTGTACCAGTCCGCCGCCGACGACGCCGCAGCCGAGCAGACCGATCCTCACCCGGCGCATGCCACCCTCCCGACCTCCAGCGCCTGCTGGAGGTCCTCGATCAGATCTCGGACGTCTTCCAGGCCCACCGAGAGGCGGATCAGGCCGTCGCCGATGCCGACCTTGCGGCGGACCTCCGGCTCGACCGAAGCGTGCGTCATGGTCGCCGGATGGCAGAAGAGACTCTTCACGCTGCCGAGGCTCTCGGCGAGCGTCCAGAGCCGGAGGCGGCGCGTGAAGGCGATCGTCTCCGCTGTCGTCGCATCGAGCTCGAACGAGACGATGGCCCCGAAGCCGGGATAGTGCACGCGCGCCACGCGATCGTGTCCGCGGAGGAAGGCGACGATCGCCTGGGCGTTCTCGCAATGCCGGGCCATGCGCAGCGAGAGCGTCTTGATGCCCCGGAGGATCAGGAAACAGTCCTGCGGC
>DATFUW010000110.1:0-2415 GCA_035260605.1 Thermoanaerobaculia bacterium
TTCCTCGGCGCGCTTCCGGTCGCTGATGTCGGCCATGGTCATATGGATCCGCCCGCCGGCCAGCGTCAGGTTCTGCAGCACGTACACCGAGGTGCCGTTCTTGCGCCGCAGCTCCGTCTCCACGCTGTTGACCGTTCGCTCGCGGACGAGGCGTTCTTCGAGCTCGGCGCGATCGAGCGGCCGTGCATACAGCAGGGCCACGTTGTTGCCGATCAGATCGCTCCGCGCGTACCCCAGCATCGAGGCGAACGTGCTGTTGCAGTCGAGAATCTCGCCGGCGATCTTCGTCACGCAGACGCCCGCGGCGTTCTGCTCGAACAACAGACGGTACCGCGATTCCGATTCGCGCAGCGCCTCCTCGGCTGCGAAGCGCGCGGTGACGTCGCGGAAGCTCCAGACGCGCGCCGTGGCCACTCCTTCGATCTTCCGCCCGGCCGAGTAGCGTTCGAACCGCCGCCCATCCTTGAACTCCAGCAGATCGAAGCTCTCCGCCTCCGGCTGCGCGTAGAGCGATTCCACCGTCTCGAGGAAATCGTCCGGATCGACGAGCTGGTCGACGACGAACTCCAGCGCCAGCCGGTCGTCGCTCCGCTCGATGATCTCGGTCGGGATCCGCCACATGTCGACGAAGCGCTGGTTGTACGACAGAATGCGCCCGCTGTCGCCGGTCACCAGAATCCCGTCGGCCGTGGAATCGAGCGTCGACTCCAGCAGGGTCACCGCCTTGCGGACCTGTTTCTCGTTTTCCTTCTGCTCGCGGATGTCGCGCCCGATCAGCACGGCCCCCGACGACTCTCCGTGCTGCAGCACCGGCGCGATCGATAGCAGCATCTCCACGGTCTCGCCGGAACGCGCCCGAAACGTCCGTTCCTTCGACAGGACATCGGTCGAGCGCATGTTCATGAGCGACGCATCGCCTTCCCCGGAATCGACCAGCTCGTCGATGGAATGCCCGACGATCTCCCCCGGCGAGTATCCGAGGATCGCCTCCACCGCCCGGTTGGCGAACTGGATCCGTCCGTCGGCGTCGCAGACGAACAGCGCGTCGGCCATGGTGCTGATGATTTCCCGCGAGGCCAGCGACGGCGTCAGCGGCAGGAAGTCGTACCGCCGGAAAACCAGCGCCAGCGTGCATACGAATCCGAACAGCGGCGCGTATCCGAACGGGTAGACCGCCAGGCCGAACTTCGGCAGAAAATCGACGCATCCGAAGTAGGCGATCGCGAACCCGACCAACAGCAGCCGGATCCGGCGCCGCTCCACCCCGCCCGAGGCCGGATAGGCGCGGATGAACTCCGCCATCGAGACGATCAAATAGCCGAAAAAGAACGCCAGGAACGGGATCGCGACCACGCCGCGGTACAACGGGTAGTACCCCCACCAGTAGAGATGCACCCGCGGAATCAGCAGGTCGCTGCTCGTGGCGATCGCGCTGAAGAAGCCTCCCAGCGCCCACCCGAACCACACGGCCGCCTTCCGCCGTTCGTAGATGTGCAGCATCTCCACCGTGAAGTGGTAGATCGCCGGCGCCAGCAGCGGTACGCCGAAGTACGCGACCCGCGACCAGCGCAGCGCACGCGCCGCATCCCGCGTCGAATACATGAACGTGAACGCCAGCAGCCAGATCGACGCGCAGCCCGCGAGCGCGCCGAACGCCAGCGTCAGCCGGGAAATGCGCCGGCGGATCACGCTGATGCCGAACATGAGCATCAGCGCCGACGTCACTGCCGTCGGAAACGCCGCGGGCGAGAAGCTGTAGACAGGAGTCCCGATCACGAGCTATCTACCGGACAGGGAGAGTTCTTATTTTGAACGATCCGAACCGGTCTTGTCGAGTCTGGCAGCCCCGGCCTCCGCGGCGATGTACCCCGAATGCCGGCCACTCGGGGCTCCCGAGGACCTTCCGCCAGATCGGAAACGCCCGTTCCGGTAACCCATTGCAGTCCTATTAGTTGCCAGGGCCGTAGAGAATCTCCACGCTGTCGATCGTCGCCGGTCCTGCGACGCGAGCTCCTCACGGAAGCCGAATCATCGGAAAATGATCGTCAGCGCCGCGGGTCAGTGGAGGCGTTCCTCGTCGCGCGCGATCGGGCGTTCGACGTCGGCGCTGCCGCTCCCGACGAGGTCCTCGAACAGCGCGCGGAAGTGCAGCATGGCCTGCCGCAGGTCCTCGGTCGAGGCGGTCCCGGTTCCGTTCGCCTCCAGCGCCCGATGTCCCGCCCGATAGTGTTCGACGACGCGGGGATGCTCGACGGAAAGGAGCGCGGCGTCCTTCTCGAAATCGGCAATCGGATAGCCGCGCGCGCGCATCACGGAGTTGATCAGCTCCTCCGCTTCGACCACCGCCGTGGCCGGCCGGTCGACGAAGCGCGTTTCGATCGCCCGCCACTCGCGGCGATACCCGTCGCGCTCGCC
>DATFUW010000111.1:0-9570 GCA_035260605.1 Thermoanaerobaculia bacterium
ACGACGTCGAGGTTCTTTCCGAAGTTCGGCCCCTGGAATCGGGGATTCCGGCGGCGCCAGTCGTTTTCATCGAGATCGTCGAGTGATTTGATCTTCCCCGACAGGAAGCCGCGGCCGAGGGGACTGTAGGCGACGAAGCCGATCCCCAGCTCGCGGACCGCGGGCAGGATCTCGTTTTCCGGATCGCGCGACCAGAGCGAGTACTCGGTCTGCAGCGCGCTGATGGGATGCACCCTGTGCGCGCGGCGGATCGTCGCCGGTGCCGCCTCCGACATTCCGAGAAATCGGACCTTCCCCTGCTTCACGAGATCGGCCATGGCGCCAATCGTCTCTTCGATGGGCACGCTGGTGTCGACCCGGTGCTGATAGTAGAGATCGATGTGGTCGATGCCGAGGCGCTGGAGTGAACCGTCGCAAGCCTTGCGGACGTACTCGGGCTTGCCATTGACGCCGAGGAAGGCGCCGTCCTCGCCGCGCTGATTTCCGAACTTCGTGGCCACGATCACGCGGTCGCGGCGGTCGCCGATGGCGCGACCGACCAGCTTCTCGTTCGTGAAGGGGCCGTACATGTCGGCAGTGTCGAGGAAGTCGATCCCCAGCTCCAGCGCGCGGTGGATCGTGGCCGTGGCCTCCGACTCGTCGCGCGGCCCGTAGAACTCCGACATGCCCATGCATCCCAGTCCCATCGCCGAGACGACCAGTCCCTGAGTTCCGAGTTTCCGTCTTTCCATGTCCGAGTCTCCTTCGAAATTCCGCGCGGGCTACAATTGCCGCATCGGTTCAACACCCTAATCTATGTCCGCGGCCGACAGCATCAAAGACTTCGCCGTGCAGATCGACAAGACGCTGTCGGCGCGCCGTCTCTATCAGCCTGTGAATACGGCGTATACGGACGCGCACAGCCGCCTCGTGGAGAAGTGCCGCGCGGCGGCGGGCGATGCAGGATTCACGCTCATCATCGGCGCGACCGATCTCTTTTACGACAAGTTTTCCGTTCTCAGCCGTCCGCAGGACGACTCGTTCTTCTTTCCGCTGTACCGCGACGGCCTGCGCGCGCTGACGTTCACGCCGAACGTCACCGCCGAGGAGCTGACGGCGCTGCTCGAAGTGATCGAATCGAGCCGGCGCGAGGCGAGCGGCGATACGGTCAACGAACTCTGGCGCCGCGATCTGAGTACGGTGCTGCACAAGTCGGTCGACGGCATCGGTGATTCGGAAGCGGAGGAGGAAGCGGGCAACGAGATGCAGGCGCAGGTGCGCGCGCTGTCGTCGCAGGTCCGGGATCCGGCCGCCCCTTCGCGCCCGGCCGCGCCGCGCAGAGAGGAGCGTACGTTCGACGCCCCGCCCCTGCGCCGTGCCCTGGAGCACGACCCACGGCTGCTTCGCGTGGAAGCGGAGGAGATCGAACAGATCCGCGCGGAGCTGGGAGCGGGCCGCGACGAGGCATTGCTCGAGCGATTCATCGAGATCCTGCTGGTGATCGTCCGATCGCCGGCCAGGACGCTGGAGCCGGCCGTGGTCGGTCCGGTGTTCCAGCGACTGACCGATGCCTACTGGCGGGCGCGCGACTACGCGCGCGTGGCCGCCATCCTGGGACACGTGAACGCGGCCGCGACGCAGGCACCGAACGCGGAGTACCGCGCAGCGCTGGCCGACGCGGTCCGCCGCTTTCTGACCGTCGAACGGCTGAATATCCTGGTCCTCGATTTCATCGGCGGCGCGCTTCCGCCGGCGACCGCGGCCATATTCTGGGATCTCGTTCCCGGTGAGGTGGTCTTCCCGCTGCTGCTCGACACGTGGTCGCGTCTGCCCGAGGGGGAGACACGGGGGACCGTACTCGACGCGCTGCGCAAGCGGATCGCCGGCAACAGCGATCTGCTGCAGCGCTCGCTGCTGTCGGACGAGACACCGCGCATCCGTGCAGCGCTCAACCTGCTGGACGAGGCTACCGAGCACCTGTTCGCCGCCGACGTGCTCCGCCTGACTACGCATCCGGAGGAATCGGTGCGCGTCAAGGCGCTCGCGGCGGCCTCGCGCAATGGTGGGACCGCGGCGGTCGAGGCCCTCTGGAAAGCGATGGAGAGCGATCCGTCGAAGTCCGTGCGCCTCTATGCATTCCGGGCGATGTCCACGGTGCGCTGGCCCGAGCTGCCGGCTCGTCTGCAGGATCTCGTCTCCGACCCGCGCTTCGCTGAGCGGCCGCTGTGGGAGCGCGAGAAGTACGTTCGCCTCCTCGGCGAGAGTGGCGGAGCGGCGGTCGCGCCGCTGTTCGATTCATGGATCCCGACGAACCGATGGATGTGGAAGGACAAAGACCTGGACACGCTGGCCCTGGCGCTGCGCGGCCTCGGGGCCACCGGCGAGGCGGGGATGCAGCGCGTCCGCACGCTGGCCGCGGGCGGCGGAAAGCCGGCCGAGGTCGCGCGCACGGTGCTCGAGGCGCTCTCGCACGCCGAGAGCGGCGATGCGACGCTCTCTCGCCGCATGCCGACAGCCGGCAACGTGCGCCGCCCGGAGGAATCGTGAGCGAGGACAACCCGAAACCGCCGGTGACGATCGACGACCTCGCGCCGCACGGCGCGGCGGAGGTCCCGCCGAACGCGGTGATGCAGATCTGGTTTCAGCTCTTCCGCACCGCGTCGATCCATGCCATCGACAACCAGGCGCTGCAGCGGCCGGTCGAGGCGATGGTGGAAATGACGCGCGCCCTGGTGCCGCGCGAAGGGCGCGTGTCGCTGCAGGCGCAGGACAGTGCCTTGTTCGTCAACGGCACGAAGCTCCGGATGTCGGGCGATGAATGGAAGCTGGCAGGCGAGACCTTCGAGTTTTTCGAACAGCGGGGGATGGGCGGGTTCACGATCGAGGCCCCGATGGACGCGGACGCCGTCCGCGCGCTGCTGCAGGCGCTGGTCTACACGCCCGAGCGCCGGTTCGACCGACTGGAGGCCGCGGTGCGGGAGGCGAACGTCCCCTTCCGCCTCCACCGCCCGCCCGGCGGGCAAACGACGCGTCCCGAAGCGAAGCGTGAGCGGCGCAGTTACGCGTTCTTCACCTACGCCAAACTCGTGGTGCTCTACCGCACGCTGGTCGCGCAGCAGTCGATGCCGGGGGCGCAGCGGCTCTTTCTGATCAACCGCATCGCGCGGACGGTGCAGGCGCTGGTCGACATCTGCCGCAACGACGAGTCGCTCTTCCTGGCGCTGTCGAACACCCGGAACGCGGACGACTATCCGTCGCACCACGCCGCGAACGTCGCCCTGCTCTCCATCGCCATCGGAAAGAAGATCGGGCTGTCGAAGGTCGATCTGGCCGACCTCGGCGTGGGCGCCGTGTTCCACGACATCGGCCTCCGCGACTGCCCCGCGGAGGTGCTGCTCAAGCCGGAGCCGCTCGATCCGAAGGACCGGATCTGGATCGAACAGCATCCGCTGCGCTCGGTCGAGTATCTGCTGCACGACGAGCTGTTCAGCCGCGCGCTGCTGTCGCAGATCATCGTCGGGTTCGAGCACCACCGCAATTTCGACGGCAGCGGATATCCCTTCGGCAGCCGCCGCCCCGACATCCTCTCGCGCATCGTGACCATCGCCGACGTCTACGACGCCATGACCGCCGAACGCCCGTGGCGCAATGCGATCGTTCCCGACGTGGCGCTCGGGCTGATGCTGCGCGAGTCGGGAAAGCGCTTCGATCCGACGCTCATGAAGCTGTTCATCACCATGCTCGGCGTCTACCCTCCCGGAACGCTCGTCCGTCTCGACAGCGGCGACCTGGGCGTGGTCATCTACGGCGGCGGACGGGGGGAGCGCATCACGCGGCCGATTGTCGAGCTCCTGGGACGCGACGGCCGCGCCGCGGGAACGCTCGACCTCTCAGAGCGCGCCCACGGCGGCGGCGACCGCTGGACGATCGTCGACACGGAGGATCCGCGCCGCCTGGGCATTCAGGCGTCGGGCCTGATCGCCACGAGCGCCGGCATCGTGGAATGATCCTGACCAACGGGAAGATCTGGACCGGCGACCCGCGGCGTCCGTGGGCCGAAGCCGTAGCCATCGAGGGCTCCCGGATCGCCGCAGTCGGACGGAACGCGGAGATCGACACGCCGGCGGCGCGCGGAACGGAGCGCATCGATCTCGGCGGGCGACTCGCGGTGCCCGGCTTCATCGACAACCACACGCACTTCATCGAGGGGGGGTTCGAGATGGCGCGCGCGCGGCTGCGCGACGCCGCGACTCCGGAGGAATTCGCGCGGCGCATCGGGGAACAGGCCAAGCGCACCGCTGCGGGAAGGTGGATCACCGGCGGCTCGTGGGACGAGACGCGGTGGGATCCATCCCACCTGCCGACACGCGCGCAGATCGACAGCGTGACCGCTGAGCATCCGGTGTTCGTCTCGCGTCTGGACACGCACATGGCCCTGGCGAATTCGCGCGCGCTCGCGCTGGCGGGGATCACGCGCCATACTCCCGACCCGCCCGGCGGGACGATCGTGCGCGATGCGCAGGGCGAGCCGACGGGGATTCTCAAAGACGCGGCACAGCCGCTCGTGCAACGCGTGATTCCGCGGGCATCGATCGAGGAGCGGATGGCGGCGGCGCGCGCGGGACTGCTCGAGGCGGCGCGGCTCGGCGTCACGGCGTTCGGCGACATGTCGTCGCCGGACGATGCCTTCGACGATCTCCACGCCTGGCAGCGGCTGGACGAGACCGGCGGGCTGACTGCCCGCGTGCATCTGTTCGCGCCGCTCCTGGAGTGCGAGCGCGCGCAACCGTTTGCCACAGAACGGCTCCGCCTCGGCGGCGTAAAGGGCTTCGCCGACGGCTCACTCGGATCGTCGACCGCCGCATTTTTCGAACCGCTCGACGATGACCGCGACAACCGCGGGCTCATGATGGCGGCGATGGGCGACGGCCGGATGAGGCGTGCAGTGGAAGCGGCGAACCGGCGCGGTCTGCCAATCGCTTTGCACGCAATTGGCGATCGCGCAGTGGACGAGGTCCTGACGATCTTCGAACGGCTTCCGCCGCGTCGCTTTCGGGTCGAACACGCGCAGCATCTGTCGCCCGCGCTCATCGCGCGCATGGCGCGGCTCGGCGTGATCGCCTCCATGCAGCCCTGTCACGCCGTCGATGACGGGCGGTGGGCGGAGGCCAGGATCGGACACGAGCGAGCGCGCTGGAGCTGGCCGTTCCGTTCGTTGCTCGACGCCGGCGTGCTCGTCACCTTCGGCTCGGATTGGACGGTCGCGCCGCTCGACCCGATCTTAGGCATCGACGCCGCGGTCAACCTGCGGGGATGGTTTCCCGAACAGACCATCGCGGTCGAGGAGGCGCTGCGCTGCTATACCGTCAACAATGCCTACGCGCTCTTCCGCGAGAACGAGATCGGCAGGATCGCGCCGGGGATGTTCGCCGACATCGCCGTGCTGTCGGAGGATCTCTTCGCCATTCCGGCACGACGGATCGCGGAGGTGCAGGTGGGGATGACGATCTTCGACGGAACGATCCTGCGGTGAGGTCAATCGCCGACGATCACGTCGAGCTCGTTGAGGATCTCGTCGATGGAGTGCAGGCGCAGCGAGGTCGGATCGGCGATCAGCTCGTCGAGCGCCGGGGTGGCGAAGCCGGCGCGCGTCAGTAGCGGGCGGATCGTCGCCGCGTCGGCGTGCAGCTCCTCGGGCGGATGGGGAAGCGGCTCCTCGGCTCCTGCCTCGCGGAACGTGTGCTGCTGAATGGCGCGGCGGCGGACGCGGAGCTTCTCCTGCAGGGCGCGCAGGCCTTCGACGATCGGCACCGCCAGCGAAGTCGACTCCTTCAACTTCGCCAGGTCCTCCTGCAGCATGGCGATGATCGGCGCCATTCGATCCGCGTCCGACGCGCTGAGCTGATCGATGACTTCGGTCACGTCGTTCAGGGCGAACTCGATCTCCGTGACCGCCGCCGGGGAGACCGAGGGCCGAGCCGCCTCGATGGCGTTCGACAGCACGCCGATGGTGAACTGCATCTGGGTCCCGAACATCGGGTCGATCGATGCGGCCGCCGACTTCAACTGAAACAGCCCCGCATCGAGCAGGTCCAGCTCTTCACTCATTGGTTCACCAGTTTCGCCAATCCGGTGATGATGTCCAGCGGCAGCGGAAAGACGATCGTCGTGTTCTTCTCCACCCCGATCTCCGTCAGGGTCTGCAGATAGCGGAGCTGAATGGTCACCGGCTCGGAGGCCAGGATCTTGGCGGCATCCGCGAGGCGCTGCGATGCGGCGAATTCGCCTTCGGCGTGGATGATCTTGGCTCGCTTCTCGCGGTCCGCCTCCGCCTGTTTGGCCATGGCGCGCAGCATCGATTCCGGAAGATCGACCTGCTTGACCTCCACGTTGACCACCTTCACTCCCCACGGTTCGGTATGCGTGTCGAGGATGCTCTGCACGCGCGCGTTCAGGGCGTCGCGATGCGCCAGCAGCTCGTCGAGTTCCACTTCGCCGAGGACGGAGCGGAGCGTGGTCTGCGCGAACTGCGAGGTCTGGTAGCGGTAGTCGAACACCTCGACCACCGCGCGGCGCGGCTCGATGACGCGGAGGAAGACGACCGCGTTGACCTTCAGCGTGACGTTATCGCGCGTGATGATGTCCTGCGGCGGCACCTCGAAGGCCTCCTGGCGCAGCGAGATGCGGACAATCCGGTCGACCGGAGCGAAGACGAAAAAGAGTCCCGGCCCCTTGGCCTCCGGAAGCAGGCGGCCGAGGCGGAAGATGACGCCCCGCTCGTACTCCGGAAGGATCTTGATCGAGCTGAAGAGGTAGAGAACGAGAACGATGATTCCGACCAGCACGCCAACATTCATGGACGACTCCTGAGGCGATTATAGGTGGTCGAACGCAGACTGCGGGCCATCAATCCGCCGGCTCGACGATCAACTGCAGGCCCTCGACGCCGCTGACCCGCACGCGGCTGCCGGAAGCGACCGAGGTGCGTGCCACGGCGTTCCACAACTCCCCGTGGACGAAGACCTTCCCCGCCGGCTCGAGCTCGGTGCGGGCGATGCCGATTTCGCCGATCATCCCCTCCCGCCCGGTCGTCACCCGGTTGCGCCGCGCACGGAGCACGATCGTGGTCAGAAAAACGGTGATCAGGCCGACCGGGATGCTCACGGCCAGCGCGGTGATGAGATGCACCCGCATCTCGGGAATGGGGCCGTCGACGAGCAGCAACGCACCGAAGATCATGCAGATGATCCCTCCGATCGCCAGGATCCCGTGGGTTCCGTATTTCGCTTCCAGCACGAACAGCGCGAAGGCGACGACCAGCAGCGCGAGCGCGGCGTAGCGCGTCGGGAGCAGGTTGAGAGCGAACAGAGCCAGGAGAATGGAGATCACGCCCACGACGCCGGGGACGATGGCTCCCGGATGATTGAACTCCGCGAAAATCGCCAACCCGCCGAGGGCGAACAGCAGAAACGCGATGTTCGGGTCCATGAGCAGCGAGAGCAGCCGCTCTTTGAGCGACATCCCATAGCCCCGGATGGTCTGCCCCGCGAGATGCAGCGTCACCACCGATCCGTCGTAGCGATGGAGCTGCCGCCCGTTGGCCGCGCGGAGCAGCGCCGGAACGTCGGGGGCCACGAAGTCGATCAGATGGAGCTGCAGCGCTTCCTGTTCGGTGAACGACTTCGACTCGCGCACGGCGCTCTCGGCGGCGTTCACGTTGCGGCCGTGGCGCGCGGCGATGCTGCGCATGAACGCCGCGGCGTCGTTCTCCACCTTCGTCTTTTCGATGTCGTCCATCTTCTGCCCGCCGAGGGAGACGGGATGCGAGGCGCCGGTGTTCGTCCCGGGGGCCATGGCCGCGATGTCCGCCGCTTCGAGGATGAAGAAGCCGGCCGAGGCAGCGCGGCTGCCGGTCGGCGAAACGTAGACGATCACCGGCACCGCGGAGGTCGTGATCCTGCGGACGATCGAGCGCGTCGAGTCCAGGAGCCCTCCCGGCGTATTCAGCTCGATCACCACGGCGGCGTCGTGCACGCGCGCGGCGTCTGCGAGCGCGCGTCCGATGTATTCGTCGCTGATCGGATGGATCATGTCGTCCACGCGGATCCGCAGGACGGTCGCGGACGCGCTCGCGGAGACGGCGAGCGAGAGGAATGCGAGCAGCAGCGCACGTTTCATCGGATGACCCCGCTCGTTGCAA
This sequence comes from Thermoanaerobaculia bacterium, assembly GCA_035260605.1. Lineage (GTDB taxonomy): Bacteria > Acidobacteriota > Thermoanaerobaculia > Gp7-AA8 > Gp7-AA8 > Gp7-AA10. Next base: position 8,180 of record DATFUW010000111.1, read on the forward strand.
ACGCAGCGGGGGGCGGTGCTAATCCGCGGTCCGCACACAGCGGGCGACGGCGGCGATCAGTGCCCGCAGCTCGATGGGCCGCTCCAGCCGTTCGTGGATCGGAACACCGTCGCGGACGTCGGCCCCGGTGATGATCACCCGCCCGGCGAGCGAGGGGGCGCTGTCGAACAGCCGAGCCAGCCATCCGCCGTCGCCGGAAGCAGTCATCTCGATGACTGCCCCGTCGAAAACGGCGGTGCGAGCTGCGGCAATTGCCTCAGCGGGACCGGAGTGGGGGCGGACGTGATAGCCCTGCCGCTCCAGGATATGGGTCACGAGCGCGAGCACGATCGGATCGCTGTCGACGACGAGAATGCGTTTCCGGGAGAGGTCCAAGGGCCGGCGTCCTCCAACTTCATCGTTTCCCGGGGGCTGACGGCGGGAGCCCGCCGACGGAAGCGGAGAACGGACATGGATCGGGGTATATTTCAAATAACTTTATGGCGATCGGGAGTGAGTCCCTCGGCGCCGGCCGGAGGGATCTGCAACCCATCGAATTCAGCGGCGATCCGGCGCATCCATACTGTCACCGGGTGGATCTTGTCGTGCGGAATGCGGATCGAATCGCGATGGCCGTCTTCGCCGCGCTGCTCCAGGACGACGTCGCCCGATTCGGTTGCATAGACGATCACGGAATCGGTTTCCTGCATGCGCATCCTCCTGTTAGTTTTCCGGAACGAAGTCCGGAGCCGGCTCGTAGTTGAAGAACTTCGTGATGTCATTACGGAAGACGAGTTTGAAGTCGCCGATGGGACCGTTGCGCTGCTTGGCGATGATGATCTCCGCGATCCCCTTCTCCTCGGTGTCCTTGTTGTAGACCTCATCGCGGTAGATGAAAGCCACGAGGTCGGCGTCCTGCTCGATCGATCCCGATTCGCGGAGGTCGGCGAGCTGCGGGCGATGATCGCCGGTGCGCTGTTCCGGGCGGCGGGAGAGCTGCGACAGGGAGACCAGCGGGACGTTCAGCTCCTTGGCTACCGCCTTGAGTCCGCGCGAGATCTGGGAGATCTCCTGGTTGCGCGATTCCACTCGTCCTTTGACAGCCATGAGCTGCAGGTAGTCGACCATGACCATGTCGAGCCCCGCCTCCATCTTCAGGCGGCGGGCCTTGGCCCGCAGTTCCATGACGTCGATGCCGGGAGTGTCGTCGATGTAGATCCTGGCCTTGGCCAGGCGGGCCGACGCTTCCGCCAGGTCGCGCCAGTTCCGCTCGCTCAGCATCCCGGCGCGGATGAGGTGATTCGAGACTCCCGATTCGGAGGAAAGCATGCGCAGTCCGATCTGCTCCTTCGACATCTCCAGCGAGAAGACGCCGACGGAGTAGAGGTGCTGCAGCTCATGGCTGTCAAAGG
>DATFUW010000112.1:0-5016 GCA_035260605.1 Thermoanaerobaculia bacterium
TACGAAACGCATTGAGCAACTGATCGCCGCCTTCTGGTTCGGGAGCGCGCTGTTTCTGGCGGCGTTCGCCGCTCCTGCCGCCTTCCGTGCCGCTTCCAGTCCCACCGAAGCGGCGAATGTCGTCGGAGCGATGCTCATGCGATGGCACTACATCGCGCTGCTCGCCCCGCTGCTGTTGCTGGTGCTGCAGTGGCGCCGCCCCCGCGGGTGCAGCGTCATCGTACTGTTCGTGGCCATTCTGTTCGCCGCGTCGCAGGGACTGATCGACACGCGTATCCGATCGCTGCGCATGCATTCGGCCATGGCCATCAGCGCCCTTCCGGAGCAGAACCCGTTGCGGCGAAGATTCGGCCTGCTGCACGGGACCTCGATGCTGCTGCTCCTCGGCCAGATCGTCGCCGCGGGGATTGTGGTCGGGATTTCGACCGAAAAGGGGTCAGGTCTGTGATCGGTGATTTCCTACGAGACGTAGATTCGGATCCCGGATCGCCCTACGCCTGGTAGGAAATCACGGATCACAGACCTGACCCCTTTTTGGATGACGTCATGAAAATCGCGCTTGCAACGCTGCTGCTCGCAGCCGTCCCTCTGCTCGCCGAGGCCGCTCCGCCGATCGTCGTGCACCGCGCCGAGGGATCGATTCGCATCGATGGCGACCTGTCGGATCCGGGCTGGAAGAATGCGGCGCGGATCGACCAGTGGGTGGAGGGTTCGCCGGGCGACAACACCCCGGCGAAGGTCAAGACGATCGCCTGGATGACGTTTGACGACCGCTACCTGTATCTCGGCTTCCGGTGCGAAGACCCCGATCCGAAGAAGATCCGCGCGCCGTACGTCGAGCGCGACAACGTGATCGGAACCGACGACAACATCGCCATCTTTCTCGACACACGGAATGACAAGCGCACGTCGATGGAACTCCGCGTCAATCCCCGCGGCATTCAGGCCGACGGAATCTTCAACGATGCCGGGCCGACCGAGGATTTTTCGCCTGACTATTTCTATGACACCGCGGCGAAGATCGACGCCGCCGGCTGGAGCGCCGAGATGGCCATCCCCTTTTCGTCGCTGCGCTATCCCGACCGCAAGACGCAGACCTGGAACATTCTGATGTGGCGCAACTACCCACGCGACTTTCGATATGCGTTCTACAACACGCCGGTTCCGCGCAACTCCAACTGCCTGGTTTGTAACGCCATGCCGATCGTTGGTCTGGCCGATCTGCCGAGTGCCGGACACCTCGTCGCCGCACCGTATGTGACGGGTCAGTCGACGGAAAATGCGGACGGAGGGCTAGGATCGCCGCTCGAACGCCAGCCGTTCCACAAAGACGCCGGCCTCGATGTGAAATGGACGCCGACGGCGAACAATGCGCTCGACCTGACGATCAACCCCGATTTCTCGCAGGTCGAGTCGGACGTGGCGCAGATCACGGCGAATCAGCGCTTCGCCGTATTCTTTCCCGAGAAGCGCCCCTTCTTTCTCGAGGGGTTCGACCTCTTCGATACGCCGCTGCAGGTCGCGTACACGAGGACGATCACCGCGCCGCAGTGGGGAGCGCGGAGCACGGGCAAATTTCTCGAATCCGACTACACCGTCCTCATCACCGACGATCGTGGCGGCGGTTCGACGATCATTCCGGGACCGCTCGAGTCGTTCTTCGCCCCGCAGGATTTCAAATCGCTCGACACCATCGCCCGCGTCCGGCACGACATCGGCCGGTCGTTCGTCGGCGCGGTGTTCACTGATCGGGAGATCCGTGGCGGCGGTTACAACCGGGTGATCGGGCCCGACGTTCAGTGGCGGCCGACGGAAACGGACTCCATTTCCGCGGAGTTGCTGCTGAGCAGTACGAGAAATCCCGACCGGCCCGATCTCTCACCGGCGTGGAACGGCGCGCACTCCACGTCGTACGCGTTCCACGCCGACTGGTTCCGCACCACCGCGTCTTACGATACCGGTCTGACCGTGAACGACCTGGGGAAATCGTTCCGTGCCGACCTCGGCTTTCTTCCTCAGATCGGATACCGGGAAATCAGCGCCTCGGCCGGCCGTCGCTTCTTCCCGAACCACGGCCTCTTCCGATTCATCCGGCCGTCGGTATTTGTCGATCGCCAGACTGACTCGAGCGGCGACGTCATCGATCAGCGCCTATCTCCCGGCATCGCGCTACAGGGAGTGAAGAATCTGTTCGTCGGAGTCGTCGTTCACGTCAGCGAGAAATATCGCGTCGGCAATGCGCTGCTGAGCGAGAACTATCTCGACTGGCAGGTGCAGATCGATCCCTCGCGGCGCTTCACGCGGATCTCGCTCAGCGGCTTGAACGGGCAGCGGATCGACTTCGCCAATGGCCGCGTCGGCGACGGCGGCACGATTCTCCTGGCGACGACCGTGCGTCCCATCGACCGGCTGACGTTCGATACGAACATCAGCCGCGAGTGGCTGAACCTCGGCGGCAGCACGCTGTACACCGCATCCGTCGAACGGCTGAAGACGACGTACAGTTTTTCGGCCAAATCGCTGGTCCGGATCATCGCCCAGTACGTCTCGACCGATCGCAACCCGTCGCTCTATACGTTTCCCATCGGTGCGCACGACGCCGGTCTTCAGGGATCGATTCTCTACAGCTACAAAGTGAACTGGCAGACCGTGCTGTATGCCGGTTACGGCGACGATCGCGCGCTGACGGTGAACAACGCTCTGGCGCCGCTCGATCGCTCGTTCTTCTTCAAACTCTCCTACGCCCTCCAGCGCTAGAAGCCAAGAAGGGGTCAGGTCTGTGATCCGTGATTTCCTACGAGACGTAGATCTGGATCGCGTCTCGTTCTACGCCTGGTAGAAAATCACGGATCACAGACCTGACCCCTTTTCAGGCGATTTTGCCGTCGACGTCGAGGTCGTGGATGGGGAGGCCGAGGCCGCCGAGCGGCTCGCGGATCTGGGTGGCATTGCCGACGATCACGATGAGCACGCGGTCGGGGTCGATGTATTTGTTCGCCACCTCGGTGACGTCCTTCGCGGTTACCGCGGCGATGTTTTCGCGGTAGTGGTCGAAGTAATCGTGCGGCAGGCCGAAGACCTCCATGTCGACGAGCCGTCCGGCGATGTCGCTCGCGCTCTGCACCGTCGCGGGGAAGACTCCGGCGAGATAGCTGCGCGTGTCTTCGAGCTCGCGCGTTTCGACGGCGCCGGTGCGGATCCGCCGCAGCTCCTCGAGGACCTCGCCCAGGGAGTGATGCGTGACCTCGTTGCGGACCGGAGCGCTGACGACGAACGGCCCGGCCTGGCGGCGGAAGGCGAAAGCCGAGCGCGCGCCGTACGTGTAGCCGTGCCGTTCGCGCAGATTCAGATTGATCCGCGAGTTGAAGACGCCGCCCAGCAGCGCGTTCATGACCGTGAGCGGGAAGTAGTCGTCGCAGTTCCGCGCTACGCCGATGTGGCCGATCCGGATCTCCGACTGCACGGCGTTGGGGCGGTCGACGAGATAGATCTTCGAACGGTCGATTGGCGCGGGGCTGATCCGCGGGCGATGCGGCTCCGGCCCGGACTTCCACGGCGAGAAGAGGCGGGTCACCTGCCGCACGGCCTGCTCGGCATCGATGTCGCCGGCGATCACGATGGCGGCGTTGTTGGCGATGTAATGCTGGGCATAGAACCGGCGGACATCGTCGATCTTCAGCCGCGGGACCGACTCCGGCGTGCCGAGGACGGTGTTGCCGTAGGTGCCACTTCCGTAGAGGAGGTTCGAGAATCGCTTGCCGGCGATTGCCGACGGCTCCTCGCGCTGCTGCAGCAGGTCCATGAGGCGTTCGCTCCGGACGCGCTGCAGGGCGGAATCGGGGAGGGCAGGACGGCAGAGGACGTCGGCGAAGATCTCCATCGCCGGCTCGAAGTTCCGGCTGAGGACGTCGGCGGAGACGTACGACGCGTCCCAGTCGCTTCCGCTGGCCAGCGACGCGCCGAGCAGGCCGAGGTCCTCGGCGAGGCGGATGGCATCGCGCGTCCCCGCGCCCTCGTCGAGCAACTCGGCGGTCATCGACGCCAATCCGGCCAGCTCGGCGGTGTCGCGGTCGGCGCCTGAGCAGATCAGGCCGCGGATGGCCACGAGCGGCGCGTTGTGCATCTCGGCGACGAGCACCCGCAGCCCGTTGTCGAGCTTCTTCCGGTGCACGACCGGGAAGCGATACGGCCGGGGCGTGCCGGGACTCGGGGCGGTGGTGCGGTCGATGCTCACGATCCCTCCGGCACGAAGATGCTGGTGACGCGATTCTCCGGGACGAGGGACTGCTGTGCAACGCGGAGCAGATCGTCCGCTGTGGCGGCGCGATAGGGGTCCATCCACGTGCTGATGCGTTCCGGGTCGTTGAAGTAGGTGGTCAGCATTCCGATGAAGTCGGCGCGCGCGTCGTAATTCTCGAGCTGATGCGCATGGTCGACTTCGGCGCGATTCTTCGCGCGCGTCAGCTCGTCCGCGGAGATGCGGCCGCCGGCGAGGCGCTCGAGCTCGGCGTCGATCGCCTGTTCCAGCCGCTCGATCTCCACCCCCTCCTTGGCCGTGGCGTGCAGCATCAACATCCCGGTGGCCTCGGTCGGCAGGACGTATGCGGCGACGTCGTTGGCGATCTGCTGCTCGTACACCAGGGCCCGCTCCAGGCGGCTGGCCTTGTCCGACGTGAGCACGGTCGACAGCAGGTCGCCGGCGACCCAGTCGCGGTCGCCCATGCGCGGGAGGTGATAGATGCGGTAGATGCGCGGAAGCGGCACGCGCGAAGGATGGACCTCGCGGCGTTCGCTGCGGGCCTCCCTGCGCACCAGGTCGAAGGGAGGGAACTGTCCGGCGGGGGCGATGTCGCCGAAATAGTCGTCGACCAGCCGCCGGGCCTCGGCGGCTACGAAGTCGCCGACGACGGTCAGGACGCAGTTGTCGGGACGGTACCAGGTGCTGAAGAACGCGCGGACGTCATCGAGCGACGCGGTGCCGAGGTCCTCCATCGAGCCGATCGTCGGCCAGTGGTA
>DATFUW010000113.1:0-8354 GCA_035260605.1 Thermoanaerobaculia bacterium
CGGTACGACGATCCCGTTCTGGCGATTCAGTGGCCGGAAACAGTGACCGCGATTTCGGAAAAGGACCAGCGGTGGCCTTTGATCGACATCCCTGACCATCCAGATTCGGAGTGAGCCTTCATGCGGATTCTGGTCACTGGACACAAGGGCTACATCGGTAGCGCGCTTGTCCCTCTGCTCGTCGACGGAGGCCATGACGTCGTCGGGGTGGATATCGGTCTCTTTGCCCCCGCGGTCACGGAGGCCCTGGCCGGGATTCCGGACATTCCAAAGGACGTGCGCGACCTCGTGCGCGCCGACCTCGAGGGATTCGACGCCGTCGTGCATCTGGCGGCCCTGTCCAACGATCCGGTCGGCAATCTCGATCCCGAGCTGACCTATCAGATCAACTACCACAGCTCGGTCCGCCTTGCGTCGATTGCCAAAGCCGCCGGTGTCGGGCGTTTCCTCTTCTCGTCATCGTGCAGCAACTACGGCGCCGCCGTGGTCGATCATCTGATGACGGAGGAGTCTCCGCTGAACCCCGTGACTGCGTACGGGAAGTCGAAAGTCCTGGCCGAGCAGGCCGTCAGGGAACTCGCGAGCGCTTCGTTCTCGCCTGTTTTCCTGCGAAACGCCACCGCTTACGGAGTGGCACCCTGCTTTCGCACGGATCTCGTCGTCAACAACCTCATGGCCTGGGCATATACGACGGGTCAGATCCGCATTCTGAGCGACGGCACCCCCTGGCGGCCGCTCGTTCACGTTCGCGACATCGCTGCCGGGTTCGTCGCCGCCATTGAGGCGCCTCGACAGTCCATCCATAATGAGGTCTTCAACATCGGACGCACGGACGAGAACTATCAGATCCGCGACATTGCCAACATCATCGCCAGCGTGATGCCCTCCGCTTCGATCGCGTACGCTCCGCAGGCCGGTCCCGACGTTCGCGACTACCGCGTCTCTTTCGAGAAAGCTGAGACTCAGCTCACCACCTTCGCTCCGCGCTGGAACGTTCGGCGAGGCGCCGAGGAACTCCTCGATTTCTACAGACGCTGCGAGCTGACGGTGGCCGACGTCACCGGCCCGAGGTTCGTGCGCATTGCGCGAGTCAACCAACTCCTCGAACAAGGCGAAGTCGATCGTCGCCTTGGCTGGCGCGAAACAACTGGAAAACCAGGCGCTTGACGACGGCCGCCGAACGGCATGAGGCGTGCACTTTCGGTAACCGAATGTCACCCTTGGCGAGTGCGCCCGCCACGGCGCTCGATCAGCAGAGCCGTAACTTCTACAAGCAGGCGCTGAGCCTGCTGGACGAGCACGGTCTGCCGTACCTCGTCGGGGGGGCCTATGCCTTCGCGCGCTACACGGGAATCGAGCGGCACACGAAGGACTTCGATCTGTTCATCCGGGAATCCGACTTTCCGCGCATCGCCCGGGCGTTCCATGACGCGGGCTTCGAGACGGACCTCACGTTTCCTCACTGGCTCGGCAAGGCGTTTCAGGGAGATGACTTCGTCGACCTGATCTTCAGCTCGGGCAACGGCCTGGCCCGCGTCGATGATCTGTGGTTCGATCACGCAGTCCCCGGCACGGTCTTCGACATGGAGGTGCTGCTCATCCCCGCCGAGGAGATGATCTGGTCCAAGGGGCTGATCATGGAGCGCGAGCGCTTCGATGGCGCCGATGTCGCCCATCTGCTGCAGGCCGCAGGAGAGCGGCTCGACTGGAAGCGCCTCCTTTGGCGTTTCGGGGCGAACTGGCGCCCGCTCTACGCGCACCTCGTTCTGTTCGGCTACATCTATCCCGCGCAGCGCGCGAAGATCCCGTCGTGGGTGATGCACGAACTGGCCTCGCGGATGGAGCGCGAAATCGGCGATCCATCTCCTGAAGAAAAAATCTGTTTCGGCACGATCCTCTCGCGCCAGCAGTATCTGATGGACGTGGACGGCTGGGGATACCGCGACGCGCGCCTGCAGCCGCTCGGCCGGCTGACGGCCGAGGAGATCGCGCACTGGACCGCGGGAATCGATCGGGATGGGCACGACTGATGGCCGAACGGGAAACGCTTCGCATCGCGGCCACCGCAGACCTGCACGTCCGCAAGACTTCGCAGGGATCGCTCCATCCGATGTTCTCGCGCATGACCGAGGTCGCCGACGTGGTGCTGCTTTGCGGAGATCTGACCGACTACGGCGATCCGGAGGAGGCGCGGATCCTGGCGAAGGAGATCACCAGTTCGCTGCGCATCCCGGCGATCGGAGTCCTCGGCAACCACGACTTCGAATCGGGAAAGCAGGCCGACGTGGCATCCATCCTCGGCGATGCCGGCGTGACCATGCTCGACGGCGATTCGATCGAGTTGCACGGCGTCGGGTTTGCCGGGGCGAAGGGCTTCGCCGGCGGGTTCGGGCGCCGATCGCTCGGCGCGTGGGGCGAGGAGATCATCAAGCGCTTCGTCCTCGAGACCATCGAGGAAGCGCTCAAGCTCGAGTCGGCGCTGGCGCGCCTGCGCAACCCGCAGAAAATCGCCGTGCTGCACTATGCGCCCATCCAGGCCACGGTCGAGGGCGAGCCGCCGGAGATCATCGCCTTCCTCGGATCGACGCGGCTCGAGGAACCGATCGACCGCTATCGCGTCGGCACCGTCTTCCACGGCCACGCACACCACGGAAGTCTGGAGGGACACACCAAGGCGAACGCGACCGTGTACAACGTCGCCGCGCCGCTGCTGCGCAACAAGTTTCCCGAACAGATGCCGTTTCGCCTGATTGAAATTCCCGTCGCTGTCGAGCCGGCTCTCCAGCCGGCCCGGTGAATTGATTAGAATTGGTCCCCATGCGGCACGGAGCCTTTCCGGATGGCATCAACCGGCAAATTCTGATCGACTGGTTTCACGACGGACGGCAGCGATCGCGCGAGGTCTTCGCCATCCCGAAGCCGGAGGCATACTTCGACCGCCCGATCCCGCTGCGCAATCCGATCGTCTTCTATGAAGGCCATCTCCCGGCGTTCATCGTCAATACGCTGCTCAAACTGACGCTCGGGCAGGCGGGGATCGACGAGCACTACGAGACGCTCTTCGCGCGGGGGATCGATCCCGACAGCCCCGACGCGGCGAAAGCGCCGACCGACGTGTGGCCGTCGCGCGAATGCGTACAGGACTACGGAAAGACGGCCGACGCGCGGATCGAACAGGCACTGCGCGAAGGGGACATCGACATCCTCGATGGCGAAGCGGCGCTGGCCATCCTGGAGCACGAGCAGATGCATCAGGAAACGCTGCTCTACATGTTCCACGAGATGCCGTATGAGAAGAAGATCGCGCGGAAGCCATTCCGCGCCGCGCCTCCGCGTGTGGCGCCACCGCCCTCGAAGGCGTTGCGCGTGCGCATCCCCGCCGGCGTCGCCACGCTCGGCGGCGACGGCTTCGGCTGGGACAACGAGTTCCCTGCGCATCGGATCGAAGTGCCGGCGTTCGAGATCGACGTCCACGATGTCACGAACGGGCAGTACCTCGCGTACCTGGAAGCCGCCGGCGCGGAACCGCCGCACTTCTGGACGCGCCGCGACGACGCGTGGTACTGGCGCGGCATGTTCGCGCTGGTTCCCCTGCCGCTCGACGCGCCGGTGTACGTCACGCAGGAGGAGGCGGCCGCATATGCGCAATGGCGGGGCATGCGACTGCCGACCGAGGGGGAGTATCACCGCGCCGCGTTCGGAACTCCATCGGGCGAAGAGCGGCGCTACCCCTGGGGCGACGCGCTGCCGGATGCCACGCGTGGAAACTTCGGCTTCACCCACTGGGACCCGGTGCCCGTCGGATCGTATCCCGCCGGTGCGAGCGCGTGGGGCGTACACGATCTCGTCGGGAATGGGTGGGAGTGGACGTCGACCGTATTCGACGGATTCCCCGGCTTCCGTCCGATGGTCTCGTACCCGAACTACTCCGCCGACTTTTTCGACGGCCAGCATTTCGTGCTCAAAGGCGCATCGCCGGCCACGATGCCGCAACTGATCCGCCGCGGATTCCGCAACTGGTTCCGCCCCGACTATCCCTACCTCTACGCGACATTCCGCTGCGTCGAAAAGGGGTCAGGTCTGTGATCCGTGATTTTCTACGGGACGTAGAAACCGAGTGTTTCAACCTCGCGTCTTGCAGGCGATCCCCTGGTCGATCACGCCTGGGTCTCCGAAACGAGCCGCTTCGGCTTCGCGGCATGAATAAGGCTGGTTGGCCCTGCGAGTAAGCGGTTGCGGATCCGTCGCGCTGGGCCGTTCTCTACCACACGTAGAAAATCACGGATCACAGACCTGACCCCTTTTTTGCATGTATGACTTGGTCATGGAAACAAAAGTGTATCGAGCCAAACAGTTCAATCTCACCGGCCTCAATGGAATCTCGGACCAGACCCTCGAAATGCATTTCAAGCTCTACGAGGGCTACGTCAAGGCGACGAACGATCTGAACGAACGGATCGCCCCGATCGTCGCCGACGGCCACGTCGACAAGGAGCAGATCCCCGCCTACTCCGAGCTGACCCGCCGCCTGGGGTTCGAATACAACGGCATGGTCCTGCACGAGTATTACTTCGGGAACATGAAGAAAGGCGGCGGCGGGGACGCGCCCCGCGGCGACTTCCGCTCCGCGGTGGAGAAGAGTTTCCCGAGCTACGAAGTGTGGCGCGCCGATTTCGTCGGCGTCGGCAAGATGCGGGGCGTGGGCTGGGCCATCGCCTACCTCGATCCGAAGTACGGCACGGTCTCCAATCACTGGATCGAGCTGCACCAGGACGGCAACGTTGCCGGATTCATCCCGCTGGTGGTGATGGACGTGTGGGAGCACGCCTATCTGCTCGACTACAAGCCGGCCGACCGGCCGAAGTACATCGACGCATTCCTCTCGAATGTCGACTGGAGCGTCGTCGAGCACCGCACCGAGGCGGTCAAGGTCACGGCAGAGGCGCGGTAGGTTCCGGGACGAGCTCGACCGTGCCCTTGCGGTCGAGCTTTCCCCAACCGGCGCGGATGCCGGAGATCGCCGTCTTGATCGACTTCAGCAGCACCGCGTACATGAGCTGGCGGTAGAGGAAGCGCTGCCAGAAGAGCCACACCAGCACGCGTCCGTCCTCGCGGTCGAGGCGGAAGGCGACCGCCGCGCCGATCAGCTCCACGACGAAGAAGAATGCGTACATGACGCCGACGAGGTAGAGCGAGTTCATGGCCTGCGGCATCGGCTGCCAGTCGCCCGTGAGATGCCCGCGCATCCAGACGTGGATCACGTTGCCGACCGACCAGAGGATCTCCAGATCGATCAGCGGTGAGAGCGTCTGGAACGCAACCTGGAACAGCCAGAGCGACGGGAGCATCACCCGCCCGAACCAGCCGTACCGCCCGACCGCGCGGCGGTGCTTCCACAGGCACTGCAACGTGCCGAAGGCCCAGCGGAAGCGCTGCCGGAACAGCGCCCGGAAGGTGTCGGGCACCTCCGTGTAGCCGATGGCCTCGCTGTCGGTCTCGATGCGATAGCCGATCCGCCGGATGCGCCACGTCAGGTCCATGTCCTCGGCCATGGTGTCGGTGCTGTAGCCGCCGGCCTGGACGATGGCCTCGCGCCGCCAGGCCCCGACGGCGCCGGGCACGACGGTCACGGAGTTGAGCACGTCATAGGCGCGGCGGTCGAGGTTCTGGCTGGTGACGTACTCGATCGACTGCCAGTAGGTCAGCGGATTGATGCGGTTGCCGACTTTCACGTTGCCGGCGATTGCACCGACGAGCGGGTCGGCGAAGTGGCGGATCAGCAGGGGGATGGTGTGCCGGGCAAAGATCGTGTCGGCGTCGAGCGCGATGATGATCTCTCCCCTGGCCTCGGCGATGCCGCGGTTCAGGGCCGCGGCCTTTCCGGCGTTGTCCTGCCGGATGAGCCGCACGTTCGGATTGTCGCCGAACGCGTCGACCACTTCGGCGGAGGTGTCATCCTGCGAGCCGTCGTCGACCACGATCACGTCGAGGGGCTCGTAGCGGCTGGCGAGCACCGCGCGGATCGTCCGGGCGATCACTTTCCCCTCGTTGTACGCGGCGATGACCACGGTGACTGGGGGGTGGAAGGCCGCATCGAACTTCCGCCTCCGCTCTTTCGCCTTTGCGATCAGCGCGAGGACCGTGACGAAGAGCACGCGCGCGCCGCCGAGGACGATGCCGGCGATGAACGCCAGCCGGAGGAAGACTTCGGAGAGGTAGATGCTCTCGAAGACGATGCGGTCGCTGGCCATCATCCAGGTGTCGGACTGCTTGAGCGGCGGGTTGACCTGATCGCGCGTCACGCCGAGCAGCTGCGAGATGGTGACGAACGTGTAGCCGCGCTTGCGCAGCTCGCGCACCAGCATGGGGATCAGTTTCACGGTCGCCGAGCGGTCGCCGCCCCCGTCGTGCAGCAGGATGTTGCTGCCGCGCTCCCGATCGATCTGATCGAGCACCGCCGCCAGCATGTCGTCCGCGTTGCGGCGGTGGAGCGTTCCGTCCTTTCCGCGGACGTAGGTGTCGATGTTCCAGTCCTGGGAGTCGATGAACTCCAGCACGGTGATGTAGTTGAGCTCCGAGGCGATCTCGATCGGATGCACTTCCTCGACGGTTGTCGGTTCGGCGTCGGCGTTGTAGGGCGGACGGAAGAGGAGGGTCGAGCGGTGCAGCAGCGTCTGGATGACGCGCTGGGTCGCGGTCAACTCGAGTCTCGCCTGGCGATCGGGAATCGCGCCGGTATTGGGATGGGTGTAGCTGTGGTTGCCGATCTCATGGCCCTCGTTCCAGATCCGGCGGACCAGGCTCGGATAGCGCTCCGCGTTCTCTCCGATCAGAAAGAACGTGGCCTTGACGTCGAGCGCCTTCAACTCGTCGAGGACCTCACCGGTGTAGGGCGCCGATGGGCCGTCATCGATGGTCAGGGCGATCATCTTCGGCTTGTAGCCGCTGCGCAGAATCACGGTCGGCTGCGGGAACTGCAGGTACGCTTCGTCGACCGCGATCCCGGTCTTGGCGTCGATCTCCAGCGACCGCAGTCCGTTGCCCGGCTTTCCCTCGACGTGCGCGATCTCTCCACCGTCGCCCTCGAAGTCGATTTCCGTGCGCGGGTACTGGACGGTCTCGAGCTTCTCGAGGTCGACCGGGGCGTTGAGCCGGTCACGGCGGACGAAGTTCCAGACCGACGGATCGATCGAGCCGAGGACCCACAGCGCGACGCCGCGCGGCTCGTAGTCCTGCGCGACGACCCACTGGTTGGCCACGGTGACGGCGTCGAGGAACCAGACTTCGTGCTGTTTCCCATCGTCGTCCTCATAGGTGAACGTCGGATTGAGGGCCTTGTCGTCGAAGTCGACGATGTCCTTCGGGTTCTCGCCCTGGTGATATTTCTCCGCCAGGATGATGGCGTTCTGATACGTCAGGGAATCGGCCTCGGTCTCTCCCTCCGTCCAGTCATAGCCGAAGTTCGCCAGACCGACGACCAGCTTCTCGCGCGGAATCTGGCTCACGGCCCGCGCCAGCACCTGGCGGCCGTACCAGTCCATGGAGGCGATGGCCCCCGGCTTGCTCGATTCGCCGTGCTCGTTGTAGGCCATCACCACGACGTAGTCGCAGATCGAGGCGATGGTGCGCCATGCGTTCGTGTGCGAGACCTCCAGGTCGGCCGAGACCACGAGGCCCGGCTCGAACGTCTTCTTCAGTCTCCGGAGGTAGGCGATGTAGAGCCTCTCGTCCTGCGGTCCGAGGTTCTCGAAGTCGACGTTGATCCCCTGGAAGCGGTTTGCGCGGATCCAACCGAGGAGCGTCCGGTCGATCGAGTCCTGCAGCTTCGGATCGGAGAGGAAGGCGTGCAAGCGACCGGCGTCGAACGCTCCCATCTGCGCGTTGCTGAAGACGGGGACGATGTTCAGATTGTTGACCCGCGCGATCTCCACCACCTTCGTGGTCAACGGCGTGATGTTCGGGTCCCAGTCGCGAAAGTCGAGACTCTTTCCGTCCGGATTCAGGTGCACCCAGGCCGGCATCAGGTGGGTCATGAGACCGGCGTTGGCCTCCAGCGAGTGGATGCCGGTCTCCAGCCATAGCGCGTAGAACGCGGCGACGATGTTTCCGCCCTGGATGGGAGGACGGGCGGCGCGCGCGCGGCGGATGCGGTTGTCGCGCGCGATCAATGCCAGCAGCGCGTTCCGCTCTTTCTTCAACAGAAACTGCTGCGCCCGCGCCTGGTACTTCGGAATCACAGCCGCTCTGCGGAGCCGCTGGATCGGAAGGGTGACTCCCTTCACGCCGGGAAGGACCTGCGCCGTGAAGAGGCTCAGGAGCCACACGCTAGCCGTCAGGACCGCGAAGAGGCCGAG
>DATFUW010000114.1:0-3616 GCA_035260605.1 Thermoanaerobaculia bacterium
CTAGGATGGGGTCAGGTCTTGAATTTGGTATTTTCCACAGGGTGTAGCATCCACTTTCTCGCGTGCGGACATTTCTGCCGCGTAGTAGCGCGCCGCAGCGCGCGAGGGAGGACACGTATAATCCGCCCGCGATGGCGCGGATGACGTTTCAGGACCTGATCCTTCGCCTGGAGAATTTCTGGGCAGAGCGCGGCTGCATGATCGAGATGTCGCTCGACCTCGAGGTCGGCGCCGGCACGATGCACCCGGCCACGTTCCTCCGTGTCCTCGGCCCCGAACCGTGGAAGACCGCGTACGTGCAGCCGTCACGGCGGCCGGCCGACGGCCGCTATGGCGACAACCCGTTCCGCCTTGCCAAGCACTACCAGTTTCAGGTCGTCCTCAAGCCCTCACCAATCGACGTCCAGGACATCTACCTCGATTCGCTGCGCGCGCTCGGCCTCGATCTGACGCGCCACGACATTCGCTTCGAAGAGGACAACTGGGAATCGCCGACCCTCGGCGCGTGGGGCGTCGGCTGGCAGATTCTCCTCGACGGGATGGAGATCACGCAGTTCACGTATTTCCAGCAGGCCGGCGGCATCGATCTCGATCCGATCTCGGCCGAGATCACCTACGGCATCGAACGGCTGACGATGTTCCTGTCGCACCAGAACTCGGTCTACGACATCGAGTGGGGCGGCGGCTTCGGCTACGGCGCGGTCCGCAAGCAGGACGAGTACGAGTTCTCGAAGTACGACTTCGAGGTCGCCGACGTCGCGCTGCACTGGAAGCTGCTCGACCAATATGAGGGTGAAGCGCGCCGCTGTCTGGAAAATCAGCTCGTCTTCCCGGCGTACGACTGGACGCTGAAGTGCTCGCACGTCTTCAACATGCTCGACGCGCGCGGCGCCGTGTCGGTGACCGAACGGGTGGCGCTGATCAAGCGGGTCCGCGATCTCGCGGTCGGCTGCGCGGGGCTCTTTCTCGAGAGCCGGCGTGCGCTCGGCTTCCCCCTGCTGCCGGCGCAGGAGCAGGCGTCGTAAATGGCTGAGTATTTCTTCGAACTCCTCACCGAGGAGATTCCGGCGTGGATGCACGACGCGGCGCAGGCGTCGATCCGCGAGCAGGTGACCAGGGTCCTCGCCGAAGCCGAGGCCGAAGGCGAGCTGTACGTCACCAGCACTCCGCGACGCATCATCCTCTTTCTCACAGGACTCCCCCTCCGCGAGTCGGATCGGGAAGAAGAGGCCAAGGGACCGCCGCGCAATCGCGCCTACGACGCGGCGGGAAATCCGACGCCGGCGCTGCACGGCTTCCTCAAGAAGCACGACGCCACGGCGGCCGACGTGCTCGAAGGGGGCGACTACGTCCGCATCCGGCGAACGATCACCGGCCGCGGGCTGGACTCCATCCTGCAGCAGGCCGTCCCTTCGATCATCGCCGGCCTGCGCTGGCCGAAGATGATGCACTGGGACGGCGGCACGTGGATCCGCCCGGTGCACAGCATCATCTCCATGTTCGACGGAAAGCAACTGCCGGTGGAGATCTTCGGCGTGCGGTCGGGCGTGACCACGGTGGGGCATCGGACGCTGGCGCCGGGAACGATCACCGTCGGCAACTACAACGACTACGTGACCAAGCTCGAGTTGGCGCGGGTGGTGATCGATTCCACGCGCCGCCGCCACGTGATGGCCGAGCGCGGCCGCGTGCTGGCGAACCAGGCCCACGGAACCCCTTCGGTCGACGCGACGATTTGGGCGCAGTGGCAGTACCTGACCGAGTATCCGGGCGTGGTACGGGCCGAGTTCCGTCCGGAGTACCTGACGCTTCCCGAGGAAGTGCTGGTCACGGTCATGCGCGTCCATCAGAAGCAGCTCCCGATCCGCGACGGGAACGAGAACCTGACGAGCTCGTTTCTGGCGGTTCTCGACAATGAATCCGATCCGGACGGGAACGCCGCGTACGGAAACGCGTTCGTGACCAACGCGCGGTTCGCCGACGCGAAGTTCTTCCACGATACCGATCGCAGGACGAGTCTCGCCGACCGCCTCCCGCAGCTCGCGCATCTGCAGTTCCAGGAGAAGCTCGGCAACTATCTCGAAAAGACGAAGCGGATCGAGGCCATCGCCGCCGCCGTCTGCGCGCACCTCGGCATCGACGCCGCCGACACGCTCGCCGCGGCGCGGCTCTGCAAGGCCGACCTGGTCACCGAGATGGTCAAGGAGTTCACCGATCTGCAGGGACAGATTGGCGGGATCTACGCGCGCGAGGAAGGCGCCCGCGAAGGCGTGTGGCAGGCGATCTACGACCACTACAAGCCGGTCAGCATCGACGACACCCTGCCGCGTGCGCCGGCGGGAGCGATCGTGTCGCTGTCCGACAAGATCGACACGCTCGCCGGCTTCTTCCGCATCGGGCTGCGGCCCACCGGGTCGAAGGATCCGTTCGCCCTTCGCCGTGCGGCGCAGGGGATCGTGCAGATCCTGCTCAACCGCGACAAGCGGCAGGTGCGTATCGGCGCCGACCGTCTGGTCGACTTTGCGCTCGCCGCGCACGGCGAAGCGGCGAACGCGGAGGTCCGCGGCGCACTACTCGACTTCATCGCCGAGCGCCTGCGGACGCTTCTCGAGGTCTCACAGTACGGCTTCGCCTATGACGAGATCGCCGCGGCGATGGAAGCGGGATGGGCCTCGTCGCTGACCGACCTCGTCGACCGCATTACCGCGGTCAAGGCGGTCCGTGACGAACCGAACTTTCTCTCCATCCTCGATTCGGCGAAGCGGATCGCGAACATCACCGCCGGGCACGACTCGACGCGCGTCGAGGCGCGGCTGATCGAGAACGAAGCAGAGCGCCGCCTCGATCAGTTGGCGAACTCGGTCGGAGAGCAGGTCGACGAGATGATCGCTGAGCGCGAATACCGCCGCGCGCTCGAGTCCTTCGCCGCCATGGCGCCGGAGTTGGAGCGGTTCTTCAAGGAAGTGATGGTCATGGTCGAAGACGCCGCCGTCCGCGCGAACCGGATGTCGCTGCTGCGCAAGATCGGCGGCGCGGTGCTCCGGATCGCCGACCTCACGAAGATCGTCGTCGACCGATCGGAATACCGCGCGTGAGACGGATTGCCATTCTCCTTCTGCTCCTCGGCTGCGCGAAACCCCAGGTCCCCGCGCCGCCGGCTGCCGCGCCGGCTCCCGCTGCGGCGTCACCGACCGACGCCCCGGAGCGCCAGAGCCTGCTCGACATCGCCCGCGGCGCGACCGTCGTCTCCCGCACCGGCGAGGCCATCCTCGACGTCTCCGCGCTCCGCGCCGTCGACGGCGAGCCGGGGTCGTTCTGGACGAACCCTCCCGGCGATCTCCCTCAATCGATGGTCGTGGAGCTCCCGGCCCGCAGCCGTATCGATCGCGTCGGAATCCGCGGCGAAAGCAACCGCGGATTTCCCGCGAACCACGTGCAATTCGATACCTCGGACGACGGAAAAACGTTCACGCCGCTGAAGGAGATCCACGCGGCCGTGAGCGCGGACGCGCAGTGGTTCGATGCCGGGCCGGCCGACGCGCGGTTCGTGCGCGTAACGATCATCGACAGCGTGCGTCCCGACTACGTCCGGCTGCATTCGGCGCTGGCAGCGGGC
>DATFUW010000115.1:0-3346 GCA_035260605.1 Thermoanaerobaculia bacterium
TCTGGCAGCGAATTTTCCATCGCCCCCCGAAATGAACCGATGCTCGACGAGACGCACATCCGTCTCGAGGCAATCCACTACGTTCGCCAGCTCCGCGAGCGATGGGTGGCCGTGCCCGCATCGGAGCTGCGCCACTTCACCGCCGCGGGACATCGCGTCCACCTCAAAGGGCAGCAGGGGATCTTCAAGCCTGCGGAACTGAGCGACCCGCTATCCGTGACGTCGACGATCGACTCCCCCTACCACGGCGATCCGATCGAGGGGAGCAGCGTGCTGTACGACTTCCTTCCGCCGTCGCGTGAGTTCGAGAACGAGGGGCTGAAACGCTGCGCCGAACTGGCCCTGCCACTCATCTATTTCCTGCAAGTGAGGCGGAGACCGAATCCCGAGTACGCGATCTTCGCGCCGGTCTACGTGGTCGGATGGGACGACGCCGCACGCCGATTTCTGATCGATCTCTCGGAGCAGAGACCGGCGGAAACCCGGGCTCCGGCCCTCACGCGCCAGCTCACGCTTCCGGCGATCCGCACTCCGGGGAGCCCGCAGGAGATCCGCGACATGACGCGGAGCTTCGTCGATACCACAGTGCAGCGCCGGCTCGAGCAGGTCCGCTTCCGCAATGCCGTGCTGAAGGAATGGCACGAGCGCTGCGCCGTCTGCGGGCTCTCGGTCCGCGCGCTGCTGGATGCGGCGAGGCTCGACGACGAGAGCGGCATCGCCCTCTGTGCCATGCACCGCCGCGCCTTCGACGCCAAGATCCTGCGCATCGATGCGCAGGGCATCATCCATATCCATCTCGAGGGCCACGTCGGCGAAGCAGAGCGTGCCATGCTCGTCGCCTTCGACGGCAAAAAGGGGTCAGGTCTGTGATCCGTGATTTCCTACGCACTGTAGAAATCGCAATCTGACCGTTCTACGCCAGGTAGAAAATCACGGATCACAGACCTGACCCCTTTGGGGGTTTTAGGCGATGCAGAAGGCGACGGTCTCGCGCAGCTTGGCGCGGTCGACCGGCTTGCGGAAGATGGCGCTCACCAGACCGCGATACGGCCCCTCGATCATCGAATCGGGCACCAGCATCTCCGAGGCGCCGGTGATGGCGATGATCGCGGGAGGGTTCTGACGCCGCAGGCGCAGCCGGTCCATGAACTGCAGCCCGTCGGTGTCGGGCAGCATCATGTCGAGCACGACAACGGCGCACTGGGGGTCGGCCGCGAGATCGAGCCCCTCGGCCCCCGTCGCCGCCTGCTCCACGCGAAAGCGTCCGTCCTGCGCCAGATCCGCCGCGAGGAGCTTGCGGACCGAGTCGGTGTCGTCGATGACGACCACCATCGGCTTGTCAGGCATTCGAAGAGAATACCCTAAGAATCGGATCGAGGATTCCGGGACGGAAATAGAGCAGCAGCGCCACGGCGATGGGCACGAACCCGAAGAAGAACAGCATCCGGGTGACGCCGATGATCCCCGGATTGAACGGCGTGTGGATGTGAAGGTCGAGGGCGATCGACTCCAGATCGTTCATCAGCATTCCGCCCTTCCCCTGCTTGTACCACTCGAGGAAGTCGAGATCGTGCATCAGCCGCCACGCGAATCCCATGCTGTTGATCTGCACGAAGAAGGCGACGAACGCGCCGAGGGGGCGCTCGACCTCCGGGCTGCGCCACCCGACCCCCGCCAGCGCCTGATAGAAAAAGATCCCGGCGATGACGAACTCCGAAACGTGCCCAGCGGCCGAGAACGCGAGATCGCGCCGCCACTCCGTGCTGACGAAAAACAGCCAGACGATGAAGAACACAGCGAGGGCCACGACGATGGTCCGGTCGTCACGAAAGCGCCAGCCGAGGTACCCGATCCCGCCGGCGATCGCCAGGGCGATGGACAGATGGAACTGTCCGTGCTGCGTGATCCCGCCGCCGTAGACGAGATCGAACGCCGGAAGCGACGGATACCCCATCAGCCAGCCGACCACCGCATGTCCGAACTCGTGGAACAGCGTGACGATGGCCGAGAAGACGAATCGCGTGAACGGAATGGCGTAGACGACGATCGCCGCAGCCAGGCCGTACGCCAGGATCTTGAAATCGGCCTTCTCCCGCGCACGGACCGCGGCTGGTCTCGCCGGCATCTGCGGCACGAGCGGCCTGGAGAGCGAGGGCGACCACTTACCGAAGACGATCCCGCAGCGCGCGCACTCGGTGGCGCTCTCCGGCTCTTCGAAACCGCACCTGGGACAGGCGATGTTCACCCGGTCATCGTAACCAAGGAACGCGCGGAAGCGTATCGGGAATGATCGGGAACGTGTCGTTCGTCAGCCACTGGAACAGCAGGTTCGAGAACCAGGGGCTGCGCGGGTCTCCGCTGACGCCGCCCGGAAGGCTCGACACTCCCTGCACGAGCCGCGGGTCCATATTGCCGACGAAGCGGCGGTTCGGACCGCTGCCGAACATGAAGCCGTTGACCGTGTGTGCGCGCGCGCCGTGGGTCGCGGCATCGACGGTCTCGAATCCGCCGTCGGTCGATATCCCCGGCAGGTTCGGCACCGAGGGGAGCGGGGGCTGCCCGAACGGCGCGCCGGGCGAGTAGAGGTTCCCCATGATGTGCGAGAAGACGACGCGGTGCAGTTTGCCCCACTGATAGTCGTCGAGGTTCGACGACTTGTTGAACGCCGGGGCGAACTCGTCGCTCTGCAGCATCGTCAGCGCGTCGCCGAGGCTCTTGAGGATGAGGATGTCGCGGCGCGCGCCGGGATCGCTCACGCCCGGGACGTTGAAGAAATTGAGCCCGGAGGCCCCGTTCCCGCTGGTCACGGCGTAGTTGTCGAGCTGAAAGCGCAGCGCGGAGAGCGTCTGCTGGTCGGGAGGCAGCGGGACGGTCAGCGTGTTCAGCACCGTGTCGATGGTGTTCGCCAGGAACCTGCTGCGCCACGCGGCGTAGATCGTGGCCGCGACGCTGTTCGCCACTTCGGCGTCCGTGGGCGTCGACAACTGCCCGTTCGAGTCGGACGCGTCGTAGCCGGTGGCGATGCCGGTCGGCGTGGAGAAGTCCCAGCTCGCGAGGCGGGCCACCGCCGCCTGCACCGCCGGGCTCGAGGCGAGGGCCTGCAGCGTCGGATCGGCTCCCGCAGCCGTGGCGTGCTGCATCGCCCCGAGGATGTACGGCACGAAGACCTCGGCGTCGATCAGCACCGTGTCGGCCTGAATGGACTGCATGTCGGCGACGGAGATCTTCCCGCCGCCCGCCAACTTCTGCCGGACGAGTTGCGTGATGCGCCCGGCGCGCAATCCGTCGTACGACGGATTCAGATAGTAGATGCCGCCGCCGGGGCGGACGGAGTTCAGCGGATTGT
>DATFUW010000116.1:0-4831 GCA_035260605.1 Thermoanaerobaculia bacterium
GCGTGGATGCTCTTCCAGTACTCGTGCGTCGATCCCTGCGGGATGACGGCGATGGTGAACGATTTCGCGCCGTTCTCCTGCCGTGGCGCCGGGCAGGCGAGGAGGAGCAGCGCGGCGGCGGCGATGAGACTGCGTTTCATCGCGCCAGCGTATCGTAGAGCGGCTGCGCCGGCACGACCGGCGCCGGCTCGTCGGTCGCCGTGATGGCCACAATGCGGATCTTCGCGTCGTCCGGCAGCGTGATCGACCGCGCCGTCTGCGGGACGGCGAACGATGCGTCGAACAGGTACGAGTAGTCGTATGGCTCGTTCGAACCGTCGGCGTCGTGCCGGTGCGACGCGAACCACGCCACCGGCGCGCGCTTGATGAATCCCGGCGTGATCCCGGTCATCTCCAGCACGTGCCGTTTCCGAACCGGCGCGTCGGGCGGGGCGTCGGGCCGCGGCGGGGCGTCTTCGATCTTCGTGATCCACTTCCGCGTGTCCCACTGGCCGATGAATCCGGTCCAATCCTCGATCGTCGTCTGCTCGGTGCCGTTGCCGACGCCGAACGCCGCGTCGCGGTCGCCGTCAGCGGCGGCCAGGACGTGCACGCGCGCGGCGCCGGGCGGCAGGGCGATGCGCTGGCCGTGCGGAACGATCGCCGGGGCGACGGTAAACCGCACGCCGCCGTCGTCGACCACCGCGGGCAGCATCTCGATGGCCGGCCGGCGCCCCGCGGCATCGAAGATGGGCCATGTGCCGGTGGCCATGGCCACGGGCATCGACCGCGGCTGCGCGACGCGGACGGGCGCCGCGGCGAGCTTCACGGCGAAGGTGTGAAGCTGATACGGGGTGAAGCTCGTGACCAGCACGCCGCCGTCGATGGTCGCCGGGCCGAGCGGCTGTTCCTGCCCATTGACCTCGCGCGCGGCGGCGACCGGCGCGGCGAACGTCAGGCGCACGTTCGCAGCCGGCCGTCCGTCGAGCTCGACGAGACGGACGATGATCTCGTCGCTGTCTTCCGCCTTCTTCAGCGCCAGCACGCGAATGCGCGGATCGCTGATCTGCAGCAGCGAGAACGAGCGGCCGAGGGCGCCGGCGTGTTTGGGGGCAATGAAAGCGATCGGCGGCTGGTTCAGGCGTTGCCCTTCCCAGTCGGTCTGCGCGCTGCGCCAGTCGCCGGCGTGTGGAACCAGTCCGTAGACGAACTCGTGGTGGCCGAAGTCCTGCGTGGCCTGATCGCTGTAGTCGTTCCCGTTTCCCTCGCCGAGCCCCGGCGTGTAGAGCAGCGTCAGTCGCAGCGTATTGTCGTCCGGCTTGTCCGATCCGTATTTGCAATCGGAGAGGACGGTTACGCCGTACGCGCCGCTCGCGTCCGTGAGATCGAACCACTGATGCGATGCGACCTCGTACTTTTTCTCGTCGTTGTTGCCGCGCTCGATCGTCCCCACGTCCCAGTTGTACGTCGCCAGCGGGTTCGACGCGGTGAGCGGAAACGTCGCCTTCAGCGCGGCCGCCGGCGTTCTCCAGTCGATGGCGTTGACGAACTCGATCCGCTCACCGGCGAGCCGGATGGTCTGCACGAACGTCGACCCTTCCGCCTGGCGCGTGACCTCGATCGCCTGGCGCAGCGGTCCGTTCTCCACGACGCGGATCGTCGCCGGGCCGTCGACGAAGCCGCGCGGCGGCTTCTGCTGATCCTTCCAGTCCATGTTCCACGCAGGCCAATCGTGCGGCCGCTCGGTCTGGAAGGCGAGGCGAATCGGCGCGGAGAGAAGCTCGCGCTGCAGCGATTTGTCGAAGATCGATGCCACGTCTCCGTGTTCGTCGACGCGCAGCCGATCGTGCGCATTCTCCAGCACGTCGTTCGCCGCCGGACGCCTGGCGTCGAGCCGCCCGCCGGAGGGACGAATGTCGTACACGGCGAAGCCGACCGGCGGGACGTTCGCCCGGAAGATCACAGCGCGGTCCGTCATCTGCGAAACCACTTCCTTCCCGTCGGGTCCAAAGACGCGGACCGGCTCCTTCGCCGGAATCTCCACGATGTCGTCGCGCGCTACGTTCAAGGGGTTGTAGACGACCACCGGCGTCCCCTCGACGCGGGTATCGAGCGCCTGGCTGACGCCATCGACGGCACTGGTGAGCACCGAGGCGAACTGGTTCATCGCCAGGACGTCGTCGTTCCATGAGTATTGATAGGCCTGTGGCGTGGCGGTGCCGGCGGCGATGTCGTGAAACTGTCCGCCCATCACCAGGGTCCAGGCGTCGTTGAGCCGCTGCTGCGGATAGGCACGCCCGCCGAGCCACATCGCGGCGACGGACGCGCGTTCCGCTGCGGCGGCCAGCAGCTCGTTTTTCCGGTTCCAGCGCTTCTGGTAGGCCTCGGACGTCAGCGATCCGGCCGAGTGCTGCGTCAGCTCCAGCTCGCCTTTGTATCGGGGCAGCCCTTTTTCTTCCGCGGGCGTGATGTCGAGGAACATCTGCTCGGCGGTCGACGAGACGACGTGCAACGGATTGTGCTCCGCGAGGATCGATTCCAGGCGCTGGACGGACGATTCGCGCGGCGCACCGCCGGTGTCGCCCGTGCCGTAGTAGTGATAGTCCGCGAACACGCCGCTCTTCGCGCCGTCTTCGTCGACGCGTTTCGGCCAGTCGATCCAGCCCTTCTGGTTCTCCGGCGGCGTGCTGCTCGAGACGTCGTACCAGATGTCGGCGCCGTAGTCGCCGGGATTCAGGGCGGCGACGACGCTGCGCCCGTCCGGTCCTTCCCAGACGCCGACATTGAACGGGATGCCGACCGCGGAGCCCCATGTCAGCTTCTGCGTGGAGAAGCCCTTGATCCCCATGTGCGCCAGGAGGCTCGGCAGCGAGGCGGGAAATCCGAAGCAGTCGGGGAGCATGTACTCGGCGCTGGTGCGGCCCAGCTCCGCGCGGAAGAAGTGGTTGCCGTAGAGGACCTGCCGCATGATCGACTCGGCGGAGGGCGAGTTGACGTCGCTCTCCTCCATCGACGAGCCGGCGGGGAACCATCGCCCGGCGCGCACGTACTGCCGCATCCGCTCGTAATCGGCCGGGTCGTACTCCTTCATCAGCCGGTAGCGGTTCGCGCCGCTGAAGTTGAAGATGTAGTCGGGGTATTTCTCGAAAAGTATAAAATTATCGTGTAGTGTTTTCGGTAAGAATTCTCGGATCGTCCGGGGATACTCCCACCGCCACTGCGTATCGAGATGCGCGTAGCCGACGAGGTAGAGCGTCGGTTCTTTCGTCAGGTCGGCGGCGGAAACGGCGGAGGCTGCGAAGAAGGAGAGGAGCGCAAAGGCCGCGGTCTTCACGGCGCCTACTCTATCGCAGCGAAATGAGGGGCCATGCATTCCCGCTGGGCGCCGGCTCTCGATGTAGCGCCGGCTCTCCAGCCGGCGGAAGCGGCTCTCCAGCCGGCCGAAGCCGGCGGAAGCGGCTCTCCAGCCTGCAGATGGCGGTGAGCATCGCGGCCGTCTTCACCGTGGGCCGATAATACGTAGTCTCATGAAGAAACTGCTGCTGCTTCTGCTCGTCGCCGTGCCTGTCGCTGCCCAACCGGTCGATCGAGCGGCGATGGCCGCTCGGGTGCGCGCCGAGTTTCTCCACGCGTGGCATGGCTACGAACGATACGCGTGGGGGCACGACGAGCTGCGCCCGCTCAGCAAATCGTGGGTCGACTGGTACGGCCAGCCGCTGCTCATGACCCCGGTCGACGCGCTCGACACGATGCTGATCATGGGCCTCGACGACGAGGCGGCGAAGACGAAGAATTTCATCGTCGAGAAGCTCTCGTTCGACAGGAACATCTCGGTCAAGAACTTCGAGATCACCATCCGCCTGCTCGGCGGTCTCCTTTCCAGTTACGAGATGACCGGCGACGCGCGGCTGCTGCATCTCGCCGACGACCTCGGCCGGCGCCTGCTGCCGGTGTTCGAGTCACCGACCGGGATGCCGTATGTCTGCATCAACCTGAAGACCGGGGAGGCGGACGATGAGCTGTCGAACCCCGCAGAAGTCGGAACGCTGATCCTCGAGTTCGGCACGCTCTCGCGCCTGACGCACGACCCGGTTTACTTCGACAAGGCGAAGCGCGCGCTCGACGCGTTGTACGCGCGGCGGTCGAAGATCGGTCTGGTCGGCGAGGAGATCGATGTCGAGAGCGGAGTGTGGATCGATCCCGCCAGCCACGTCGGCGGCGCGATCGATTCCTACTATGAGTATCTGCTGAAGTGCTCGCAGCTGTTCGCCGACCGCGACTGCGCGTCGATGTGGGGCGAGAGCCTGCGCGCGCTGAACGACTGCCTGATCGACGACGCCGCGTCAGGACTGTGGTACGGCGAGGTCGACATGCGGACGGGCGAGCGGACCGCCGCGGAGTTCGGTGCGCTGAACGCCTTCTTCCCCGCCGTCCTGGCGCTGGGGGGCGACCTGCGCCACGCCGAGCAGCTCGAAAACTCGTGCTACGGGATGTGGAACGACCAGGCCATCGAGCCGGAGCTGATCGACTATCGAAGCATGGAAGTGCTCGACGCCCATTACCCGCTGCGCCCGGAGATCATCGAGTCGGCGTACTACCTCTACCACTACACGAAGGACCCGAGATACCTGGAGATGGGCCGGACCTTCTTCGAAGACCTGGTGCGCTACTGCCGCACCGACGACGGCTACGCCGTGCTGCAGGACGTGATCACCAAGAAGCAGGGCGACCTGATGCCGAGCTACTTCCTCGCCGAGACGCTGAAGTACCTCTACCTGCTGTTCGCCCCGGACGACACCGTCGACTTCGACTGGGTCATCTTCAACACCGAAGCGCATCCACTACGGCGATA
>DATFUW010000117.1:0-4512 GCA_035260605.1 Thermoanaerobaculia bacterium
TCGACGCATTCGATCTCGACGACGAGTTGCGGACGATCCTCAAGCCGGGAGAGATGATTCGCGACGCGCAGGGTCGCCGCCACCGGCTCCCCCGCTATTTCTACGAAGTCCCGAGCCACGACATGGCGATGGCGACACGCCTCACGTCGCACTTCGGCCTCAACGAGTTCATCCTCGTCGATCTCAAGGAAGCGCCGCGTCTGCAGGCCTTTCCGCGATACGTCCCGTGTGCGGTGCGCATGCTGGCCTTCTTTCTCGAGCAGTTCCGCGTGGCCGTGAACGCATCGGTGCACATCGCAGTCAACGGCGGATATCGTTCGCCAGCCCACCGCATGTCCGGCAACGCGAGCCCGCACATGTGGGGGACCGCGGCCGACATCTACAAGGTCGGCGGATCGATCGTGAAGACCAAGGAGCTGATCGATCGCTTCAACGACGTGGCCGAGGAGCTGAGCGACGACGTCAAGGTGCTGCCGTACGGACACGAGACCGGCACCACGGTCGACGATCACATCCACATCGACCTCGGTTACGTGCTCGTCGTGCCGCGCGAGATCAGCGAGGATCGGATGGAAGTGCCGCAGGCAACGCAGCCTCGATTCGCCTTCGAAGAGCGAAGACGGCGCGAGCGCAGGCTCGCCGCCCCCGAAAAGTAGCGCGCCGCCGGCCCGCGCCGTTCTCAGCGCTGGCTGCTCTCCGGCGCGCCGTTTGCTTAACGGAACTCTGCAATACCCCGTCGCAGTCCCGCCGGATCTGGAAGCCCGCATGCCGATGAACTGGAAAGACGAGCTCGGCAGTGACAGAGTCCCGCAACGCACGCGGCTCCGGATGCCGGTCATCGGAATGGAGTCCGAGTTCAACGTCTGGCTCGACGGCGTGGAGATCGACCCGAAGAAGTTCTGGCAGACTCCCTCGGCATTCATCGACCGGCCTCTGCTGCCACGGGAAAAATCTTCCCTGCAGTTGCCGACCGGCGGCGCCGTCTATTTCGATCGTGGCGTGATCGAAGTCGTCACGCCGGTGATCGAGCTCGCACCGCACAGCACGGCACGCATGGTGCGCAACCTGTGGGAGCAGATCGCCTTCGTGCGCGAACAGCTCACCCGGTGGGAGAAGCATAGTGGGCACACGGTCCGGCTCAAGGCCTACAGCGCGCACTACAACGTGTCGTTCGAGATCCCGAAACGCGAGCAGGGGCCCGACCGCAACATCCGCAAGCTCGCGCTGCTGCTGGCCTACATCCTTCCGGTGCCGGTGATGATCGTGGGATGCAACCGGCGCTCGACCGGCGTGGGGGTGCGGCCGCGCGGGAATCGGATCGAGGTCACTGTCGACTTCACGCCCGATCCGGGGCTGACCATCGCCACGGCCACGCTCGTCGTCGGCATCGTGCGCGAGGTGATGTCGTGGCCATCGTACGACCTCTCGCTGCTCGAGACGCTGCCCATCCCGGTGATCGCCGGCGTCGTGCCGGGGAAGCACACCACGCGGAAGGGGTGGCTGACGAAGGATTTTCATTACGAGCGGAGCCCCTACACGTGCGATATCAATGAGCCGTTGTGGACCACGCAGTTCGGAAAGCAACGATCGCTGCGGCAGATCGGAAAGAGCGTGGTCTGGTTCTTCCGGCGCTCGATCCGCGCGTACTCCGACCCGTTCAGTTTCCGGCTGCTCTTCGCCGTGCTCGACGGCCGCGCTCCGTCGATGCTGGAGCTGATCGACCGTCCGAAGGCCTACGAGGACGTCGGCCACCTCTGCCGGTGGGGGACGGTGCTGCACGAGCTGAAGAGCTATCGCGCGGAAATCGATCTGCTGAAGAGCCGGGCGTGGAAGGATCAATCGCTCGACGAGTACATCGTCGAGCGGGTGAAAATGCGGCGTCTGCATCTGACGGAGATGGAACAGCCGGGGGGCGCGAAGGCGGGCGATCCGAAGACGGTGGCGCTCGTGCCGCGAGCCCGCAGCAGGAGCAGGACCTCCCTGTCACGCCGGACCGGCGACACGCCCGGACGCCTGGTGCCGCCGCACGCCCCTGCGTACCTCGACCGCCGCGGGACGACGCTCCTTCCGCGGACACCGGCACGCGAACGCCGCCGCAAGGAGCGACGGCGGAACGCGTACGCCGTCCCCTTCCCCGACCGTCGTCTGACGCGGTCCGCGTACGAGCAGGTGTTCCTCAAACTCGTGTCCGGCGGCCGGCTGCGGATGGGCAGCGACCTGTACCGCCCGATCGGCATGAAAGGCTGGTATCACGCGATCTTCCGCCGCGATTCGGACGGCACCGAACGCCTGCTGACGATCGATCAGCTCCTGAAGAAGATGAACGACTGGGTGCAGTGAGGGCTCAATCCTGCCGGTGTCGCCGCTCCCAGTCTTCGCGGATGGCGTGGCCGGGGCTGCGGTCCTTCAGGCGCGGGCGATCGAGGATGCTGGCCAGGAGGTCGGCGGTTCCCCAGGCGAGGAAGCACGAGGCAGCGAGGGTGAAAAACTGCGGCAGGCTCTGCAGATCGAGCAGAAAAAAGAGGGCCGCAGGAAGGGCGATTCCCATCCCGAAGATCCCGACGATCAGGCGCCGTCCCGTCACGCGTGTATTGAATCACAAACCCGGCGTGGTGCCCTGCAGCTCCGCGAGTTGTCCGCCGAAGCGCTGGCCGAGGTCGTGCTGGAAGTTCTGGACGCGCTGCACGTAATTCCGCGTCTCACGGTACGGAGGGATTCCGCCGAACCGCCGCACTGCTCCTTCGCCGGCGTTGTATGCGGCGATGGCCTTGACCTCGTTGCCGTTGAAGCGGTCGGTGAGATAGCGGAGGTACTTCGCTCCCGCCTCGATGTTCTGTGCCGGATTCGTCAGATCGCGCGCCCCGAGCCAGTGGCCGGTGCGCGGGACGAGCTGCATCAGGCCGACGGCCCCGGCATCCGAGCGCGCCGTCGGTACGAACTTCGATTCCGTGTGCGCCACCGCCGCGACGAGCTCGGGCGGCAGATTGTTCTTCTTCGCTTCGTGATAGATGATCGAGCCGAACGGAACCTCCTTGGCGAAGAAGTTCGCCTTCAGGTTCTCGGCGATCTGCTGAATCCGTTGCGGCGCCGCCGCGACCGCCCCCGCGACCGCCTGCGGCGCCTCGGCGGCCGATGTTGCGACCGTCGAGACCGCTCCTGCGACTCCCCCCGCCACCTGGCTCGCGATCTGCTGCGCGGTCTGAATGTCTCCCGCGACCTGCTGGCTGGCGGCTGCATCGGAGGAGAGCGGGTGCGGCGGATGCCTGGAAGGGCCGCGCATGGCGAGCGGACCGGCGATCGATCCGCCCAGCGCCAGCCCGGCGCCGAGCGCCCAGGTCATGGTCCGTCTGCGGATCGAGCGTCCCCGTTTCGGTGGGACCTTTTCCACCGCAACCGGCAGTTCGAAGCGGTCATAGCCGTTGAGGAATCGCTCCCGGAACGGCCGGCTGGTCTTGATCTCGCTCATGGACGTCCTCCCGTGGCCAAAATTTATTTGCAAGTGAGGCGCCATGAGCACGGAGCTCAAGCCATTTGAAGCGATGAACTTAGATGTGGATGATGAACGATGAACCATGAAGGATGAACGGGTTCGGGCAGTCCTCGTGGTCCTGATCGCATTTCTTGGCGCAATGGCCGCTCATGCGGACAAGACGGCGAACGATCGGCTGATGCGCATCATCGCCGCCGAGCAGCACCATCGCCTCTACGGCCTGGCGAGTTACTACTCGACATCTCTCGACGGGACCCTCACGGCAAACGGGGAGATCTACCGCAACCGCCGGCACACGGCGGCGCACCTGACGCTGCCGCTCGGCACGTGGGTCGAAGTGCGGTCGATTGCCACCGGCAAGCGCCTGCGTCTGCGCATCAACGACCGCGGGCCGTACGTGAAGAAGTTCATCCTCGATCTCTCGCGGTCCGCCGCGCGCTACCTCGGAGTTGACCTCACCGACGATCGCACCGTGTCGATCCGGATCATTGCTCTTCCCGGCGAGGATCCGCTGCCGGACAACGTCCTCGATGGTCCGATCGGCGGATTCGACGAGGAGCGCGGGTGGTGAGCGGGCGCTACATACGCGGCAGGACGATGCAGAACGTGCTGCCCTCGCCGGGGCTGCTTTCGACGGAAATCGATCCGCCGTGTTCTTCGGCCACGCGCCGGGCGAGATAGAGACCGTATCCCGGTCCGCCGCCGCGCGACTTGTCGAGCTTGAGACCTGGATCGAAGATCTGGTCCACATATCGCGGATCGAGTCCGATTCCGTTGTCGCGGACGCAGATGCGCGTGGTGCCGGCATCGGACGACGACTCGATGGCGATGGTGCGCTCGCCCTTCGCCCGATCGTTGAAGAACAGGGCGTTGGAAACGAGCGCGCTGATCGCCTCGCGCAGCTTCTCGGGATCGGCGTTCACGGTCGGCAGCTCGGACGGTACGCCGACGTGCACGCCTCCCTCATCGATCAGGTAGTTGGCTTTCAGCAGGACCTCTTCGACGATCTCGCGCAGCGGCGT
>DATFUW010000118.1:0-2002 GCA_035260605.1 Thermoanaerobaculia bacterium
GCCGAGATCATGCTCGGGCAGTTGCGAGAGAACGAAGCGGTGACGATCACCAGCGATCTGCAGGAAGCAGACGTGGTGGTGATCAACACCTGCGGGTTCATCGATGCCGCGAAGAAGGAATCGATCGATACGATTCTGGAGATCGCGGGACGGAAAGGAAACGGCGTCGAGCGGCTGATCGTGACCGGCTGCATGGTGCAGAAGTACCGGAGCGAGCTGCAGGAAGCCATTCCGGAGATCGACGCCTTCGTGGGCCTCGATCATCTCGAGGCCATCAGCGAGGCGGTGCGCGGAGAGGTCGACGCCGCGCCGGCGAGACGGAAAATGTCGGTGCGGCTGTACGAGGACCTGCCACGCGTGCTGGCGCAGGGCGCGGCGCACGCCTACCTCAAGGTGTCGGAAGGGTGTTCGAATCCATGCACCTTCTGCGCGATTCCGCAGATGCGCGGCAAGTTCCGTTCGCGCACGATCGACTCGCTGGTGCGCGAAGCACGCGCCCTCGAACAGCAGGGGGCGAAAGAGCTCTGTCTCGTGGCGCAGGACACGACGCGCTACGGCGCGGACCTCGGCCTGGAGCACGGCCTGACGGAGCTCGTGCGCGCGCTGCTCGGTGAGACCGGGTTTCCGTGGATCCGTTTTCTCTACGCCTATCCCGGCTCGCTGAACTGGACGTTGTTCGAGCTGATGGGACGCGAGCCGCGCTTCGTGTCGTACTGCGACATCCCGCTGCAGCACGTCTCCGCCGCCGTGCTGGCACGCATGCGCCGTCCCGGCTCGCCGAAGGAGTATCGGGAGATCGTCACGCGCATGCGCGATCTCGTCCCCGGCATTGCGCTGCGCACGACGTTCATCACCGGCCATCCCGGCGAAACGCCGAAGGACTTCGGCGAGCTGTACGACTTCGTGGAATGGGCGCGTTTCGATTCGATGGGAGCGTTCGTCTACTCGCCGGAGGAGTTCACACCGGCGGCGAAGATGGACGCCACGCCGACCCGCAGGACCGCGGAGCGCCGGCGCGCCAAGCTGATGGAACTGCAGCAGCAGATCTCGCTGGAGCGCAATCGCACCCGCGTCGGGCGCAGCTTCGACGCCCTGATCACCGGCGTCTGCGAGGAGACCGAACACCTGCTCGAAGGGCGGCTCGTCGGCCAGGCGCCGGAGATCGACGGACGGCTGCTGGTCAACGACGGCTTCGATCTGCTGCCGCGCGACCTGCCGGCATTCGCGCGCGTGGAGATCAGCGACGCGCATCCGTACGACGTGGTCGGCGCGGTGGTCGGCTGAAATCTTCAGCCGGCCGGCGGCATCCAGTTCAGGATGATCCGCAATTCGTTCGCGATCGGCGGCTTTTCCGGTTTGACCCACAGAATCTCGCGATCGTCGGGGGAGAAATCCCACACCTCGTGCGACCCTGGCACGAACGGCTTATCGAACAGGAGCTGCGGCTTTCCGATGTGCGGGCCTTGGAGGTTGACCGGAACGACGAACAGCCGGCTCCCGCTCTTGTACGAGATTTCCTTCCCGCTCCGCGTCCACCTGCAGGCGGAGGCACCGTCGACCGAGATGCGCCATTTGCCGCCGGAACCTGAAAACGGCCGCAGGTAGATTTCGTCGCGCCCAGATTCGTCGGAGACGTAGATCACCCACTTGCCGTCGGGCGAGAACATCAGCTCGCGCTCGTTGAACGGCGTCGCCAGGTAGGGTTGCTCCTTGTGATCGCCCGTGAGGGCGACAAGCGCGATGTCGAACGTCCCCTGGGTGCGTTCCGTGACGGCCACATAACGGCCGTCGGGAGAGACCGACGATGGGGTCTGCTCGTTGCGCGAGCGCGTCAGTTCCTGTTCGCCGGCGCTGCCGTCTGCCGCGGCCCAGAAGAGGTTGTAGTGCCCGAGACGGCTCGAAACCCAGATCAGTCGCCGTCCATCCGGAGTCCACACTGCCCGCGAGTCGTCTTCGCCGTACGACACGCGGGTCACGGTGTCGCGGTCGGGGTCGAGCTTCC
>DATFUW010000119.1:0-3451 GCA_035260605.1 Thermoanaerobaculia bacterium
GTCGACTCCATTCCCCTGTCGATCGCGCTCGGCACGGGCGGGATGTATCTTCCTTCTTCCGACATCCAGCAGTCGCTGGAGCGCATCGACGATCTCACGTCGAACTTTTACTCCCTCGGCTATTCTCCCGCGCACAATGGCGACCGCCAGTATCACGCCATCGAAGTGCGCGTGAAGCGGCGCGGCGTCCGCGTGGCGAATCGCGTCGGATATTTCGATGAGATGCCCGAGGATCGATTCGAAGACATGCTGCGGCTGAGGACGACGTTCGATTCCCGCTTCGCCTCGCTGCCGGTGAGCGTGAGCGTCGGACCAGAAGAGCCCGCCGCACGCGACATCATCGTCCCGATCACCGCGGCGCTGCCAATCGCCCGCATGACCGTCGTACCACAGGACGCGAATTTCGTCGGGCGCATTCACGTCTACTGCTCCGTGTTCGATGAGCACGGCCGAAACGTCGGGTTCAGCCATCAGATGCAGCAGGTCACGATCGCGCCGGCCCAGCTCTCCGGCACCGGCGAGTTTCGCTACACCGTCAAGGTGCACCTGCAGCCAGGAAGGCCGTTCACCGTCGTCATGACCCTTCGCGACGAGCTGTCGAACGAGGTCGGCAGCGTTGCCCAGGCTCTCCACCCCTGACCATGAAAAGACTCCTGGCGATCGCTTCGCTCCTCGCCGCTCCGCTCCTCGCACAAACGACCGCAAAAGTCGACGTCAGAGTCGTCAACGTCGACGTTTCGGTGATCGACGGCAGCGGAAAACCGGTGACCGATCTGAAACGAGACGATTTCGAGGTTTTCGAGGACGACAAACCGGAGGCGGTCACGAACTTCGCGCTGGTCGATCGCCCTTCCGCGCGCGGATCGCGAGCTCGTACGGACGTCGAGCTGCGCCGCCGCGTCATCCTGCTCGTGGACAACAACTACCTCGAAAAATCGGATCGGGACAACGCGCTGCGGACACTCGATCAGTTCATCGACGGCACGTTCGACGGGAGCTACGAATGGGCCCTGGGGATGATCGGGGAGCAACTGGAGATCGTGCAGCCGTTCACCACCGATAAGAAATCGATCCACAGTGCCATCGAGAAGATCCGGCGCTCGGCGACGACCAGCTTCCACGACGCGATGGACCGTTCGATCCTCGATGACGCGCTCTTCCAGCGCAGCGGCCTCGATGTGCCGGCGCAGTTCGAGTCTCGCGAGCGCACCTCGCGAAACGCGCGAGCGCTGGCAAACACGACGCGCGGCCTGATCGAAGCGGCGCGCATCTTCTCCGTGACTCCGGGGAAGAAGCTGGCCGTGCTGCTGACCGGCTCGATGGACCTCAACACCGCATACTCCAATTTCGAGACCGGTAAGGATCGCGAGCTGCAGGACCGGAAGACCGCGACCGCCAGGATGATCGAGGCCATCGTTCAGGAAGCGAACGCCGCGAAGATGAGCATCCATGTCATTCCGGTCGCTTCCCGTCAACTCGCGGCTCCGCAGCACGACGTCAGCCATCACTCGTCGGGATCGGGCATCGAAGGGCTGAATATCAGCGCGTCGTCCGACATCCGCGATACCTCGTCGGCCTGGACGATCGCCGCCGGAACGGGCGGGCTCTATCTCGCCTCGAACTCCGTGCGTGAATCGTTAGACGCGCTCGACTCCGCCGCTGGATCGTATTACCTCCTGGGCTACGATCCGGGCCATGGCGAGGATCGTCAATACCATCGCATTACGGTGCTCGTGAAACGTGCCGGCACCCGCGTCGTGCACCGGCAGGGTTATCTCGATCTGCCTGCCGAGGAGCGCGTCGAGCGTCTGTTGCGCCTGCGCATCTCCATGCTGCAGCCTGCGACCGACATTCCGGTGACGATGACCGTATCGGCGCTCGACATGGAGGGAAAGCCGGCGGTGACCATGCTGGCGGCGATGCCGATGTCCGACGTCACGCTGCTGCCCAGGGACGGCCGGCTGGTCGGTCGCGTTCACGTGTATCTCTCGATTTTCGACGCCAGCGGGCGCAACGTCGGGTTTCATCACAAGATCCAGGACCTCTCGCTGCCTTCAAAGCCCGGAGGTCCGTTTCAGTACCGCATGAACGTGCGTCTCGATCGCGGAGAATTCACCCTGGCCCTCACGATGCGCGACGACTTGTCCAACGAGATCGGTACCGCGGTGCAGAAGATCAAGCTGTGACGCTTCGTCATTCCGAGGCTGCGCGGACGGCGAGCGATCCACTGCGCAGGCGCCGCGGGTTTCTCTCGGACTCTGCGGCGATCGGGATGATGAGACGGCCGGGGAATCTCGTTCGCCTTTCCTACATCGGGGTTTTCAGCGTCGGATCGAGCGCGTGCGCGTGCGCGAAGCTCGCCCGCGCCGCGGCGTCGTCTCCCAGGCACGCCTGCGCCAGCCCCGCGGATGCCCAGGCGAGTGCGTCGTTCGGGCGCTCGCGCCCGGCGGCGAGGAAGTCCTGCAGCGCGCCCGTGCAATCGTTCCGGTCCATGCGGTAGCGGCCGCGAAACATCCGCAGCTCCGCGTTGCGCGGCGATGCGTCGACCGCGCTTCCCAGAAGACCGAGATTGCGTCCGCCATGTCCCGATGTCTGGTAGGCAATCGAGCGTTCAATGATGAGCCGCGGCGCGTCAGGCAGCCCGTTCTGAAGCGCGGTGACGAGGAGGGTATCGGCGAGGTCGAGGTCACGCCGGGCATCCAGAAGCGTTTCGCTCAGGTTCCACATGGCCGAGGCGTCGCGGGGATCGACGTTGAGGGCGTGCTGGAATGCCGCGATGGCCTGGTCGATCTGATGCTGGTTCCGGAGGATGAGCCCTTCATTGTTCCATGCGCCGGCGGTCTTCGTTCCCTCCTCCGGTGCCGCCGAGCGGCTCGATTCCCCGGTCCCGATGTAGCCAAGCGCACGGAGTTTCGCCAGGTCTTCCTGCGCTGCGGCGGGGGCCGCGGACGCCGGCGGCGGTGCCGCGCGCCGAAAATCGCGTCCGTAATCCGCGTCCGGCAGCCCGGTCAGGCCCAGCAGAACAGCGCAGACCTGGCGAATTCCCGATGGTTTCGGCAGCCCGGGTGCGTTCCAGACGAGGAAGATCCCCTCCTTCGCGTGCCATTTGGCCGCCGTCGCCGTGGCGGTGCTGGAGATCTGAGTCGGGCGCCCTTCCGTCCAGTGGAAGCCGTGGTCGGACGCGATCACGATCACGGCGTGGTGGAGTTGAGCAATCAGAAAGTAATCACGCAATATCGTATCAATATAATGAAAGTATTTGTCGGGGACCTCGTGGTAGCGATCGAAATCGGCCTGCGATACCTGCGGCAGTTTCGGAGCCGCGAACGGCGCGAATTCGTGGCCGATGGTGTCCGTCCCTTCGAAGTAGACGATCGTCAGGTCGGGCAGCTCTGTGCGGTTCGACAGGGCATCGAGAGAAAGCTGTCGGTAGACCTCCGTCTGAACCAGA
>DATFUW010000120.1:0-2199 GCA_035260605.1 Thermoanaerobaculia bacterium
AATCGACGGCGATGGTGATGGGGCCCATTCCCAGAAAGCCGAAAGCCACCAGGCCAAAGGCGAAGACCGCCGGGGCGATCATGATGCCCGTGGGGAACTGCCCGCTCATCCAGGCGCTGATCCCCATCAGCAGGACGATGACCAGGCCCATCCAGTAGGCGCTGAAGTTTCCGGCGATGAAGCCGGAGAGGATGTTCAGCGAGGCGCCGCCTTCGCGCGCGGAGATGACCACCTCGCGAACGTGCCGCGACTCGGTGGAGGTGAAGACCTTGACCAGCTCGGGAATGACCGCCCCGGCGAGCGTGCCGCAACTGATGATGGTCGACAGCTTCCACCACATCGTCACGTCGCCGCCGAGGACCGGAATCAGCACGTACGACAATCCATAGGTGACGCCGATGGAGACGAACGAGGTCAGCCACACGAGCGTGGTCAGCGGAGTCTCGAAGTTGAAACTGTCGGCGTTTCCGAACCGGGCGCGGGCCCAGACGGCATTGAGGCCGTACGAGACGGCCGCGGTGATGATCATCAGCACGCGCATGGCGAAGATCCAGACCAGGAGCTGGGTCTGGATGATCGGACTGCCCACGGCGACGAGGATGAAGGTGATCAGCGCCACGCCGGTGACGCCGTAGGTCTCGAATCCGTCGGCGGTGGGGCCGACCGAGTCGCCGGCGTTGTCGCCGGTGCAGTCGGCGATGACACCGGGATTGCGGGCGTCGTCTTCCTTGATGTTGAAGACGATCTTCATCAGGTCCGATCCGATGTCCGCGATCTTGGTGAAGATGCCGCCGGCGATGCGCAACGCCGCTGCGCCGAGCGATTCCCCGATGGCGAATCCGATGAAACACGGGCCCGCGTAGTCGCGCGGAACGAACAGCAGGATGGCCAGCATCATGATCAGCTCGGTGCAGATCAGCAGCATGCCGATGGACATCCCGGAGCGCAGGGGGATCGAATAGGTCGGGAACGGCTTGCCTTCCAGCGCGGCGAACGCGGAGCGTGAGTTGGCGAAGGTATTGACCCGGATGCCAAACCACGCAACGCCATAGCTGCCCAGAATGCCGAGAATGCTGAACAAAACGATGACCACGACGCGCGTCGCTTCGTAGTGCCGAAGCGCGCCGAAATAGATGACCATGATCACCGCGATGAAGGCCCACAAGATGGCGATGAACTTCCCCTGCGTGATCAGATAGGTCTTGCAGGTCTCGTAGATCAGCTCCGAGATCTCCCGCATCGAGCGGTGCACCGGGAGATTGCGCAGCTGCACGTAGATCATCAATCCGAAGATCCCGCCCAGGATGCAGACAAAGATGCCGGCGATCAGCAGAGTGTGTCCCGACACACCGAGGAACTGCACGGCGTGCAGGTCGGGAAGGATGAGATTCGCCTCGCTTCGCGCTTCGGCGGGGGCAGACGTCGGCTGCGCGAATCCCGCGGTGACGCAGACCAGAAGCGTCGCCAGGACCAGCGCGCGCATGATCCATGACTTCATAATTCCTCCGTGGGTCAGGTGAGCTCCCGCCGATCCCCGGGGCGGGGTGATTTGGGGCGCGGATTGTAACAGACAGCAACGCCGGGAGTCAGGCGTCGAACATCACACGTGAAAGTTCCGGGCAAAATTGGCGAGGTTCGGGATCAGATCGCCTACGCCGTGCAGCACGACCAGCAGAAGGATGTTCCGGGTGCGCGACCACAGCACGCCGAAGAAAAGACCAGCCGGCGAGACGATGACGATCGAATATCCGACGGCCAGCAGCAGCGACGGGTGGCTGCCCACGTTCTCGTTCGTCAGCCCGCTGCGCAGATAGAGTCCCGGGGCGTGGATCAGGCCGAACAGCAGCGCGGCGATGACGATCCCCCCGAGCGTCGAACCGGATGCCCGCTCCATTCGGGTCTGCAGCGCCGCTCGAAAGAAATACTCCTCGACCAGACCGGCCGAGATCGCCATCCAGACCAGAGCTCCGACGGTGGTGATCACGATCTCCGCCGTCGAGAGCCGCACGGTGGCAAGCCGCCGCAGCCCGCTGCCGAGGACGATCTGGAATCCGATCAGCACCGCGCCGAGGACCAGGGTGACCGCCGTGTCGCTGCGTGACCAGCGGATCTGCAAGCGCGTGCGGAACAGCACGGCCGGGACCACCACGAGCACGACGACCTTGGCCGCCGTCTTGAGAAGGTCCTGCGCCGGCTCCT
>DATFUW010000121.1:0-2519 GCA_035260605.1 Thermoanaerobaculia bacterium
CCCGCGACGGTCTGCTTCCGCCGTTCTTTTCCAAAGTGCACCCGCGGTTCCGCACGCCGTACGTCGGCACGATCATCACCGGGCTGTTTGTCGGTTTAACGGCGATGTTCACCTCGCTCGACGCCATGGTCGATCTCACGAACATCGGGACGCTCTTCGCCTTCATCCTCGTCTGTCTGGGGATCATGGTTCTGCGGATCAAGGACCCTGATCGCGAGCGGCCGTTCCGCGTTCCGGGCGGAACCTACCTGCTGCCGATCCTCGGCGTGCTCTCGTGTCTGCTGCTGGCGGTTTACCTCCCGCCGAAGTCGTGGTGGCGGTTCGTCTTCTGGCTGACCGCGGGGCTGGTGGTGTACATCAGCTATGGATATGGGCACAGCCGGCTGCGCCGCGGCAGGCCGGGTGGACCCCATCCGCCCGATTTCAATCCGGAGCAGCAGTTGCCGGAGCGGGACGTGGAGTGAGCGTTCATCGTTCACCGTCCATCGTTTCGGATTCATCGTTTCGGATTCGAGTTTTTCGGCTCCGGTGTGGTTGGCCTGGTTCGACGTGGCAATCCTGATTCTCTTCATCATTGCGCGAGGGCCTGTCCGATTCCGGACAGCGCGTCCGCATGCGGACGGTGAGCCGCGCCGAACTCGTTGATTCCATGAGCCAGAAGTCTGGCACCGCGTTCGCGATGAGAGCGCGGTCATGGATCGGGAACTCGCTCCGGAAATTCGCCGCCGCCGCATCGCCCGCCGCGTGATCACCACCGGCGTTGCCGGCGCGGCGATCGCCTTCTCGATCGCCGCGACGGTGAACTGGCTGCGGCCTTCGGTGTCGCGGCGCGACCTGCAGATCGCGCGGGTGGAACGCGCGTCGGTGGACGCGGTACTGCAGGCCAGCGGCACGGTGATTCCGGAGACCGAGACGGTGATTTCCAGTCCAGTGGAGGCGCGCATTCTGGCGATTCCGCACCGCGCCGGCGACCGGATCGACGTCGGCGAGGAGATCGTTTCGCTCGACACGTCCGCGACGTCGCTGGATGCGGCAAAGCTCGACGATGCGCTGCTGCGCAAGGAGAGCGATCTGGCGCGCGTGCGTCTGGAGATCGATCAGACGGTCGCCGGCCTCCGGGCGCAACTGGAACAGAAGCAGCTCGACGCCAAAATCTTCCAGTTCAAGGCGGAGCAGAGCGACCGGCTGTTCGCGGAGGGGCTGGCCTCCGCGCAGGAGAAACTGGCCGCGGAGACCGCTGCGAAGAAGAGCGACATCGAAATCGCCGAATTGCGCGACGGACTGTCGCGCGAAAAGCGGACCGCGGCGGCGCAGATCGCCACGGCGGAGCTCGACCTGGCGACGGCGCGCAAGGAGCGCAACGAGGCGCGCCATCAACTGCAGCTGGCGAGGATGCGCTCCGACCGCGCCGGCGTGCTGACCTGGATCGTCCCGGAAGTGGGAGCGATGGTGCGTCGGGGCGACGTGATGGCGCGCGTGTCGGACCTCTCCGCCTACCGCGTCGCGGCCACGATCTCCGACGCGCACGCCTCCAAGCTCGCCGCCGGTCTGCCGGTCCGCGTGCGGATCGACGAGGCGACGACGATCGCCGGGACGATCCGGAGCGTCGAGCCGCGCATCGAGAACGGCGTGGCGAAGTTCTACGTGGCCCTGGATCAGCCGGCCAATGCCCGGCTGCGCAACAACCTGCGCGTCGACGTCTTCGTGATCACCGGCCATCGCGACGGCGTCCTCGCCGTCCGGCGCGGCGCGCTCGGCCAGGGCGAGAGCGACTTCGTCTTCGTGGTCCGCGGAGACCGCGCCGTGCGCACGCCGGTGCGTCTGGGCCTCGTCGGAGAAGAACAGGTGGAGATCGCCGGCGGCGTCCGCCCTGGCGACGAGATCGTGATTTCGGACATGAGCGATTACGCGAACGTGAAGGAGGTTCGCATTAAATGATTACATTAAACAGTATCAATAAAGTCTATCAAACCGATCGCATCGAGACGCTGGCCCTGCACAACATCAATCTCGAGATCGCCGCCGGCGAGTTTGTCTCGGTCATGGGCCCATCCGGCTGCGGGAAGAGCACGCTGCTCAATCTCATCGGCCTGCTGGACAAGCCGACCTCCGGCACGCTCTCGCTCGACGGGGCGCCGATCAACGGCGCGGGCGACGGCAAGCTGGCCCGTCTCCGCAATGAGAAGCTGGGGTTCGTGTTCCAGAGTTTCCATCTGGTGCCCGATCTGACGGTGCTGGACAACGTCGAGATTCCGCTGCTGTACCGGCGCATGCCGGCGGGCGAGCGGCGGAAGCGGGCGCTGGCGGCGATCGACCGAGTCGGCCTGTCCTCGCGCACGCATCACTTTCCGACGCAGCTCTCGGGCGGGCAGCAGCAGCGCGTGGCCATCGCCAGGGCGATCGTCGGGCAGCCGCGGATCGTCCTGGCCGACGAGCCGACTGGGAATCTCGACAGCGCGATGGGGGAGGAGGTCATGGCCATCCTCGAAGAACTCAACCGGCAGGACGGGACGACGGTG
>DATFUW010000122.1:0-3790 GCA_035260605.1 Thermoanaerobaculia bacterium
GCTCGGTCCCAGCCCGACCGTGGAGTTCGAGTTTCACGTCGCCGACTGGATGCGGAATTCGTCGAAGGGAATTCCGGTGAAGCCGGACGTGGACAAACTGCGGGACCTCCGCATCCTCTGCATTCAAGGCGAAGACGACCGCGATTCGCTCTGCCCGTTGCTCTCCCGCGTCACCGTCGTGACGCTCAAAGGAGCGCACCACTTCGACGGAGGTTACGAGAAGCTGGCGCGGATCATCCTCGAACACCTGCCGTGAGATCCGCGATCGCAATCCTCCTTCTGCTGTGTGCGCCGGCGGCCCGCGCTGCGGATACGGTCGCGGTGATGCTGACGGGAGATGGCGGATGGCGGCGGATCGACCGCGAGGTGACCAGACCGTTCGCCGCCGCGGGCGTGGCGGTCGTTCCGTTCGACACCGCAGCGTATTACCGCACACCGCGGACGCCGGAGGAGAGCGCCGCGGCACTGGCGGAGATCATCCGCGGCGCGCAGCGCCGATGGCAGGCGCGCAACGTCGTCCTCATCGGCTACTCGCGCGGCGCCGACGTCCTGCCGTTCATGATCAATCGCCTGCCGCCGGAACTCCGCCGGGAAGTGCGCCTGATCGCGCTGCTGGGCCTCGAGCCATCGATCGCTTTCCAGTACGACCCGCCGTGGACGTTCGCGTACTGGTTCCGGCACCGCAGGCAGTTCGCCGTGCTGCCGGAGGTAGAGAAACTCCAAGGGGCGATGTGCTTCTACGGCGCGAAGGAGAGGGATTCGCTCTGTCCGCTGCTCGATCCGTCGCGCTTCACGATCGTGCGGGAGCCGGGCGGGCATCACTTCGGCGGACGGTACAAGGAGATCGGCGAAGCGATCCTGCGCGCGCTCGACTTGCATCCCAATGCAGCCACCCCGGGCCGGAAGGGCGATCGAGATCCAGTGAGCATCGAAGGGCCGGCCGCGAAGGCCGGCCCCCATTGCCTTACTTCAGGTGCTTGTTGACCAGCGCGGTCATCTCGAACATCGAGACCTGTTTCTTGCCGCCGAAGATCTTCTTCAGATTATCGTCGGCGTTAATCATCCGCTTGTTCTGCTGGTCCTGCAGTCCGTGGGCTTTGATGTAATCCCAGACCTTCTTGGTGACCTCGCTCCGCGGTATCGGCTTGCTGCCGACGATCGCCGAGAGATCCGGACTCGGTTGCACTTCGGCCGCCAGTCCTTTCCCGCCCCCCTTTGAGCTCGATCCCTTCTTTGCAGTGGCCATCATTCTTCTCCGTTCATTTTCGGTCGTATTCTCGGGCGATTGTGGCGTAGCGTAAGGCAGAGGTCAACGCCTTGCTCTCTTTCCTCGATTCCGGTACCGGGGTCCCGATCTTATGGATTCACGGCTTTCCGCACTCCGCGGCGCTGTTCGAGCCGCAGACGGCGATCGCTCGAGCCCGCCATATCCGCATCGATCTCCCAGGTTTCGGCGCCACACCTCCACCGGTGGCAGATCCCGGGATGGCCGGCTACTCCGCCGCAGCGATCGCCGTTCTCGACGCTCTCGGCCTGCCGCAGGTGATCGTCGCGGGAGTCTCCATGGGTGGCTATATCATCATGCAAATGCTACGAGATGCGCCGGATCGCATTCG
This sequence comes from Thermoanaerobaculia bacterium, assembly GCA_035260605.1. Taxonomy (GTDB): domain Bacteria; phylum Acidobacteriota; class Thermoanaerobaculia; order Gp7-AA8; family Gp7-AA8; genus Gp7-AA10. The sequence goes on from DATFUW010000122.1 coordinate 1,617, forward strand.
CGGCCTGATCCTCATCGACACGCGCGAGCAGGCCGATTCCGACGCGGCGCGCGAAGACCGCTTCAAGACCATCGCCGAGATCGAACGGCTCGGCCCACAACCGGTCATCGACCATATGCTTCCAAAAATGGTGGCTGACGAAACGCGCCGGGATCCGTTCCGCCGGGTGATGGCTGCGGCCACCGCACCGGGGATGATCGCCGCGCAACGGGCGATGGCCTCGCGGCCCGATTCGACCGCTACCCTGCGTGGAGTCCGCGTTCCGGCACTGATCCTCTGCGGCGAACGCGATCCGATCACGCCGCCGGAAGACGCACGGCGGATGGCGTCGCTGATGCGCAGTGCGCGCGTGGAGATCCTCGCCGGAGCAGCGCACGCGTCCAACTTCGATCGGCCCGAGGAGTTCAACCGCATCGTCGCGGAGTTCCTCGAGAGCCTGAGCAGCGGAGCTTAGGGAAGCATCGTGACGGACGTCGTAGGAATGCGTTTCGGATCGAAGCGAACGAGCGCTTCGTGCATCGAGTCCGCTTCGATGCCCAGAACCCGAAGCGCGGCGGAAAGCGGAGGGAGCGGGAACGCGCCGTCGCGCTTTCCGATCTTCGATCCGTCGGGCCGCACGACCAGCGGCAGATGCGCGTACGACGGCGTCGGCAGGCCGAGCGCGCGCTGCAGCGCGATCTGCCGCGGCGTGGAACGCAGCAGGTCCGCGCCGCGCACGACCTGGTTCACTCCCTGCTCGGCGTCATCGACGATCACGGCGAACTGATACGCGTACGGGCCGTCGGCCCGCCGGACGATGAAGTCGCCGGTGGCGCGGGCGACGTTCTCCTCCACGCGGCCGAGGATGGCGTCGTCGAAGGCGATCACTTCGTCGGGTGCACGGAAGCGGACGGCACGCGCGGCGCGTCCCGGCGGAAGCCCGTTGCGGCACGTTCCGGGGTACGGCGGCTCCGATCCGAGCGGCGCCGATGCGGCGCGCCGCAGGTCGGCACGCGAACATCCGCAGTCGTATACCAGACCGCGGGCCCGCAGTTGCTGCAGCGCCGCGTCATAGAGCGCAGTGCGCTGCGACTGCCGGACCACGGCACCGTCCCAGTCGAGCCCGCAGCGCCGCAAGGCTTCCATGATCTCCTCGACAGACCCTGGGACGACGCGCGGGGCGTCGAGATCTTCGATGCGCACCAGCCACCGTCCTCCCGCGGCCCGGGCGAACAACCACGATCCGGCCGCCGCGACGAGACTCCCGAAGTGCAGCGGCCCGGTCGGAGACGGTGCAAACCGCCCGGTGATCATCGGTGAACGACGCGGACAACACCGCGACCCGGCAACACTCGACCTACTTCTTCAACGCCCTGGCGGCAGTGAGTTCCTTCTCCACCAGGGCGTGCAGATCGCTGAGCTGCCGTCGCAGGACCTTGTGTTTCGCCGCCGGCGCCAGCGTGGTGTCGACGAGGTTCAGCGTGTTCTGCAAGGCGTCGACCTGGCGATCGACGTAGGCGCGGTCGAAGTATTCGCCCGCGAGCGGTTCGAGTTTCTGGACCGCGGCGCCCGACGCAGCGTCGAGCGCGCGGCTGCGCGGCGTGTCTTCGGAGAAGACGTTGGCCTCGGCCAGTGCCGCCTCGGCCTTGCTGTTCTGCGCCGAGCGGTCGGAGACGACCTTCACGGCGAAATCGCGCACCGCCGTGTCCGCCGCCTTTTCGCGGGCCATCTCACTCTCCCGGACGGCGCTGAGGTTGGTCACCCGCATGATCATGGCGATCTGTGGATCGGTCAGCTTCTGATTCGACGTCGATGCGCATCCGGCGAGGACGGCGGTTGCGATGGCCAGGGCTGCGGCAATCCGGAATTTCATCGTCTATCACTCCGCGTTATTCTCTTCGCATGGCTCGCGCCAATGGCGACCTGATCGCCGCGCTTCGTGAGAGCGCGCGGCGGCTCAGCGGAGACGTATCCTACCAGTGGGGCCACATGGGGACGTGCAACTGCGGCCACCTGGCGCAGTCGATCACCGGGCTTCAGGGGGCGGAGATCCACCGTTCCGCCCTCGTCCGCGAGGGCGACTGGGAACAGCAGGCCAACGACTACTGCCCGGCCAGCGGCAACCTCATCGATGCCCTCCTGGCGGCCATGTTCGATCTCGGACTGACGCGCGGCGACATCCGCCATCTGGAAAA
>DATFUW010000123.1:0-2379 GCA_035260605.1 Thermoanaerobaculia bacterium
CCCGCGGACCGCGCGCCATCGTCGGATCGGTCAGCATCACCGGGAACGTGGCTCCGTTCACGACGGCGCAGCTCATCGCTCAGATGAAGCGCGGGCCGGGCAAGCCCTTCGAGATCGGGGAGGCGCGCAATGACGCAGATCGCCTGAAGAACTTCATGGTGCGCCGCGACGATCGCAAGGCCGACGTCCGCTTCCTGGGGTACACCTACGACAGGACCAGCAAGATGGTCGCGCTTCGCTACGGCGCGACCGCAGGACCGATCGTGCGCGTGGAGGTCACGGGAGTGCCGCGCCGCGCCGTGGGCAGTCTCATTCCCTTCCGGAAGAATCAGGCCTACAGCGAGGACGCGATCGACCGCGCGACGGATGACATCATCAGCAACGATCAGGCGCACGGCTATTACAAAGTCGCCGTCGACACGGAAGAGCACCTTTCGAACAATGTCTGGACCATCACCTTCCACATCAATCGGGGCGAGCACTACCGGCTCGTGGCGGTGACCTTCTCGGGAAATCAGAAAGTCTCGGACAAGAAGCTCGCCGGCACCATCGCCACGTCCGCCTCGGGCGGGATCCGATCGTTCTTCGCGGAGCTTTTCCGCCGGCCCAACGGCGTGACCAGCGCGGAGCTGAGCGCCGACCGCGACACGATCGAGTCGTACTACCGCCTCGCCGGATTCGCCAGCGTGCAGGTCGGCACGCCGGTGGTGAAGACCAACGATGCCGACGGCACGATGAGCGTCGATTTCCCGATCGTCGAGGGTCCCCAGACGATCGTCACCGCGGTGACGGTCGAGGGGAACGAGCAGGTCCCGACCGGAAACCTGCCGAAGCTGGAACTGAAGCCCGGCGTGCCGCTCAACCCGCAGTCCGAACGCGACGACGTCATCGCCCTGCAGTCGTTCTACGCGGACCGCGGAAACGCCGAGGTGCAGGTCAAACCGCGCGAGGAGATCAGCGCCGATCAAACGCAGGCCAGGGTGATCTACACCGTCGGTGAAGGGCCGCGGATCACCGTCAACCAGGTGGTCGTTCGCGGAAATACCTACACGAAGAGCAAAGTCGTCCTGCGGCAGTCGGAGATCGATCGCGGCGATCCCTTCAGCTACACGTCGATTCTCGAAGCACAACGCAATCTCTATCGACTCGGAATTTTCGGACGCGTCGACGTTCAGCCCCAGGAGGCGGGGACGGCCGTATCCAACCGGAACATCCTGATCTCGGTCGAGGAAGGGAAGGACCTGACGCTTGCCGGATCAGCCGGTCTGACCTCGGGCATCACCACGAGCGACAATCAGATCTCGCCATTGGGATCGGTCTCCATCGCGCACCGCAATCTGTTCGGGACGGGACGCTACCTCGGCCTGCAACTGATCGGCGCCAAGAACCGCAAGGACGCGTTCCTCACCTATCGTGAACCGTTCATCGGACCGTGGGACGTTCCCATCCAGGTCTCGGTGTTCCAGAGCGATGCGCCGCGCAGCGGGGCGCACCTGCGGCAGAGGGGAACATTCATCGAAGCATCGAAGATCGTCGGGCTGCAGACGCGCTGGTCGCTCCGCTACGAGTACCGGGTCGCCAACTGCATCATCGAGCACGTGAACGACCTCTGCTTCGACGCCTCCGAAGCGCTCGTGCCGGGAGTGGACCGCTCGATCACCAACATCAAGATCGCCGATCTGACGCCGACGTTCTACTGGGACAAGCGGGACGACCCGCTCAACCCGCATCACGGCTTCTTCACCAGCGCGTCGCTCGAGTACGCCTTCCACGCCTTCGCCGCCGACGCGCACTTCCTCAAGGAGTTCGCGCAGGGCTCCTGGTACATCCCGATCACGGCCCGCAGCGTGTTCGCCTTCTCCAGCCGCGTCGGTCTGATCCAGGACATGGGAAGGCACACCAACGAGTCGGGACAGATGATCAGCGGCGTGCCGCTGGCCGAGCGCTTCACCGCAGGCGGCGACTCATCGAACCGCGCCTACGCGCTCGATCTGCTCGGGACTGTCTGTCCCGATCCGTCCGATTTGAGCTGCCAGCCGACGATCATCCGCCTCAACGACGGAACGCTGGCGCCGATCGGCGGCCTCGGCCTGTTGATTGCCAATGCCGAGTATCGCTTCCCGATCATCGGCAACCTCGGCGGCGCGCTCTTCGTCGACGCTGGAAACGTCTATCGCGACACGACGATCCGGCTCGGAGACCTGCGCTACGGCGTCGGTACGGGCGTCCGCTACCTGTCGCCCATCGGCCCGCTGCGCTTCGACGTCGGCTACAAGCTGAAGCGGCAGATCGTCGGCTTCGACAAAGACGGCAATCCGATTCGCGAGCGGCCGTACGCCTACTTCATCACGATCGGCTACGCCTTCTGAGCCGCGAGGG
>DATFUW010000124.1:0-2518 GCA_035260605.1 Thermoanaerobaculia bacterium
GACCGAGCCCATCGCCGCGGCGAGCATCATCCCCTCGATCCCCAGGTTGATGATCCCGCTGCGCTGCACCACGACCTCTCCTTCGACCGCGAGCAGGAGCGGGGTCGACGCGGTGATGGCCAGCAGCAGGAAATCAATCGCGTGCACGGAAGCTCCCGAACCCGATGATGGTGAGGATGACCACGGCCTGACCGAACGTGGCAACGGTGATGGAAATGTTCGCACTGCGCTGCAGTTCGCCGGCCGCCGTCTGCAGCGCTCCGAAGAAGAGAGCGGAGACGAGCGTGCCGATCGGATGGAGTTGCGCCAGCAGCGCGACCGCGATGCCCGAGTATCCGTAGCCGGCGGCGAAGAGCTCGAACAGGCGGTGCGTCACGCCGAGCAGTTCGATGCCGCCGGCGAGCCCGGCCACGCCGCCGGAGATGGCCATGGCACCGGCGATCTGCAGCGTGACGTTCACGCCGGCCCATTGCGCAGCCGAGGCGTTGAATCCGGTGGCGCGCATGCGCAACCCTTCCGTCGTCCGTTCGAGGAAGATCCAGAGCGCGATGCAGACAACCACGGCGATCACGATCCCGGCGTGCAGGCTCGTCAGCCCGAACCGTGGGAGCGCGGCCGAGGAAGGAATGGGGTCGGTCTGCGGATATTGCGCAATCCGCTCCTGCAACGGTCCGTTGACCGCCCAGCCGAGCAGGTGAAGGCCGACGAAATTTAGCAGGATCGTCGTCAGCACCTCCGGGGCGCCGCGCCAGAAACGGAGTGCGGTGGCGATCGAGGCCCACACCGCGCCCGCGGCGATGGAGACGATCAGCGCCGCGGTGAGGCCCCACGGTGCGGCGACGAAAGCCGCGAGCGCGCCGACGATGAACTGCCCCTCCGCGCCGATGTTCCATACGCCCGCGCGGAAGGCCACGGCAACGCTCAGGCCGGTCAGCAGCAGAGGAATCGACTTCACGATCGTTCCCTGCAGCGCGAACGGCGAGCCGACCGAACCGCGGATGGCGACGCGCAGCAGCTCGGCGGGGGCGTGCCCCAACGCGAGCCCGCAGAACGCCAGCACCGCGATCGCGGCCGCTGCCGCCACGACGCCGGCCACGATGCGTCTCACTCCAGGCCCGCCATCAGCCGTCCGGCGCGCTCCGAGGCCTCGGCGGGGGTGAGCGGCTCCGAGAGCCGGCCGCGGTAGATCACACGGATCTCATCGGCGAGTGCGAACGCCTCGTCGAGATCGGAGGTGATCAGCACGATCGCCGCGCCGCGCTCCGCCGCCGCGCGGAGCTGCTGGTGGACGAAGCGGGTCGATTCGAAGTCCAGCCCGCGTGTCGGCTCCGCGGCAATGATGATCTTCGGGTTCCGGTCGAGCTCCCGCGCCAGCAGAAGCTTCTGCTGATTTCCGCCGGAAAGCGAGCCGGCGCGCTGTTCCGGACCGCTTGCCCGGATGCCGTACGTTTCGATCAGCCGCGCCGCGCGCGCACGTGCGCCGCGGACGCCGGCAAGGAGCGCGATGTTCTCCGCGATGCTCATCTCGGCGACGAATCCGTCGCGCGTGCGGTCCTCGGGAATGTGCGCGGCAGACGCGCGGGCCAGCGTGTCGCGCAGCCGAGTGGCCAGCTCCACCTGGCCGTTGCCCGCCACGCCGATGATGGCCGCGATCTGCCCGGGCCTGTACAGCCGGCTCTCATCCGCCTCCCTCCCGCTTGCGGTCCGATTGCTCCGGCTGCGTCCCGGCTCGACGGGAACGTCGACCATCGCGCGGGCCATCGCTTCGGCCGAAAGGTTCTCCGCGACGATTCGTCCCCGGCGCATGACCACCGTGCGTGTGGCGACGCCGAGCACCTCGCGGATCTTGTGGCTGATGAGGAGCACGCAGGTGCCGCTGTCGGCGAGGAGGCGCATCGTCTGGAACAAATCCTCGGCTTCCACCGGTGTGAGCACGGAGGTCGGCTCGTCGAGGATGAGAACGCGCGGCCGGCCGGCGATGGCCTTGGCCAGCTCGAGTTTCGAGCGCTCGCCGACGGAGAGCTCGCGAACCAGGCGTCGGGGACGCTCGAACGAGACCGGCGGATGCATGCTGCCCGCAGCGAGCGCCAGATTCTCGGCAATGGTGAACTCCGAGACGAGCATGAAATGCTGATGGACGAACCCGACGGTTCCGTCGACCGCGACCGAGCCGGCATCCGGGACGATCTCGCCGGCGATGATGCGCATGAGCGTCGTCTTTCCGGCGCCGTTCTCGCCGATGATGCCGATGATCTCGCCGGGGCCGGCGGAGAGCGACACGTCGTCGAGCGCCACCGTGGCGCCGAAGGTCCGGCGGATGTGCGCGAGGTTCAGAATCAATCGGTCACGTCTCGCCGACGAGGCGGATGAAATTCGAGACCAGCAGCGGATCGTAGAAGGTCTCGGCGCGGTTTCGCAGCACCCCGAAGGCCGCCGCCCGGGCCAGCGGCTGCTGGTAAGGGCGGAGGGTCGACATCGCGTCGTAGGTATCGGCGATCGATGTCATCCGGCTCGCCAG
>DATFUW010000125.1:0-7826 GCA_035260605.1 Thermoanaerobaculia bacterium
TCGTGTGCAGCGTCGAGAGCACCAGATGTCCGGTCTCCGCCGCTTCCATGGCGATCTCGATCGTCTCTACGTCGCGCATCTCGCCGATGAGGATGACCTTCGGCGCCTGGCGCAGGGCGGCGCGCAACGCCAGGGCGAACGTCTTCGTGTCCGCTCCCACCTCGCGCTGGTTCACCGTCGACTTGATGTGCCGGTGCATGTACTCCACCGGGTCCTCGATGGTGATGATGTGATACGCGTAGTCGTTGTTGATCTGATTGATGATCGCCGCGAGCGTGGTCGACTTGCCCGAACCGGTCGGGCCGGTCACCAGGACGATCCCGTTTTTTAGTTTGGGGACGTTGAACAGCTCCTTCGGCAGCTTCAGCCCCTCGAGCGTCGGGATCCCTTCGGGGATCACGCGGAGCACGATGGCGTACGTGCCGCGCTGGGCGAAGACGTTCACGCGGAACCGGGTCTTCTGCGGAATCGAGTACGACAGGTCGACCGATCCGTTCTGCAGCAGCGTCCGCGTCAGCTCGCGGTCGTTGCGCAGCATGTGCATGGCGATCATCTCGGTTTGATACGGCGTCAGGCGCGGCAGCCCAGGGAAGTTCACCGCCACGAGTTGCCCGTCGACCTCGACCTGCGGCGGCCGGCCGACCGAGAAATTCAGGTCCGACACGCGCTCAGACATCTTCAGCATCGCCTCGAGGATGGCGTCCAGATTGAAGTTCTTCATGGAAAAGTAGGGGCCATTGTACGGCAGTACAATCCCGCCGTGTCCATCATGGCCGTCGATTTGGGCGCGAAGCGCATTGGAGTAGCGGTGAGCGAGTCCGGCATTCTGGCCACCCCGCACTCCGTTCTGCGGAACGAGGGGGACGTGATCGGCGAGCTGGCCGCGCTGGCCGAGCGCCTCGACGCCCGGACCATCGTCGTCGGCGTGCCCCGCCGGGCATACGCCGATCCGCGCGAAGTCCGGTTCCACGAGTTCGCCGAGCGGCTGCGGCAGAAAACCTGCAGGGAGGTCGTTCTCTGGGACGAGGCGCTCACGACGGTGGAAGCCGCCGAACGGCTCCGCGACGCCGGACGCAGCCGACGCGACGCCCAGCGCGACATCGACATGGCCGCCGCCGCCGTCATCCTGCAGTCCTACCTCGACGAGAAATATCGGAGGCAGTCATAGCGCGCCCCCGCCGCGGCGGCTGCCGCAAGTATTTCCAGTCGCTGTTGACCATTCTCTTCTTCGCCGTCGTGCTCGCGGCCGGTGGCGCCTACTTCTTCTGGCGCGCCCTGACGGTCCCCTACCAGGGATTCCCCGAGCCGTACAGGGACGTCGAGGTTCACAAAGGCGAGCGCACCGCCACCATCCTCCGCCAGCTCCAGCAGCAGGGAGTCCTGCGCGATGAATACGTGCCGCTCGTCTACATCAAAGTCGCGCGCTACGGCGAATCGGTGAAGGCCGGCGTCTACCGGTTCTCCGGGCCGACCTCCGCGGCCGACGTGGTGGAAAAGCTGATCCGCGGCGAGGTCATCCTGAAGAGCATCACCATCCGCGAAGGGCTCGACCGGTTCGCCGTCGCACGCCTCTTCGCCGCCGACGGCTTCGGCAAACCCACGGAATGGGACCGGCTGACGGGCGATCCGGAACTGATCCGGGATCTCGATCCGAAAGCGGCCAGCCTCGAGGGCTACCTCTTCCCCGACACGTATGAGTTCGGTCCCGGCACGCGGCCGCAGACGATCATCCGTGACATGGTGCAGAACTTCCGCAAGCATTTCGGGCCGGAGATGGCCTACATCACGACGGGGCTGGACGTCCATGACACGGTGACGCTGGCCTCGGTTGTCGAGACCGAGGCCAAGCTTCCGCGGGAACGCCCGGTCGTCGCTTCGGTCTATGTCAACCGCCTACGCCGGCACATGCTGCTCGATGCCGATCCCACCGTCATCTATGCCCTCAAGCTCGCGGGCCGCTGGGACGGAGACATCCACAAGACAGACCTGCAGATCGACTCGCCCTACAACACCTACCGCTTCCCCGGCCTCCCGCCCGGCCCGATCGCCAATCCCGGTCTGGCATCGCTGAGCGCCGCCGCCGCGCCGGCGAAGAGCGATTTCCTCTACTTCGTCGCCCGGCATGACGGATCGCACGCCTTCTCCACGAACATCACCGAGCACAATCGAAACGTGCAGCGCTATCAGGTGCAATGGTATCGGCAGCATCCGCAGCCCCCGGCCACTGCAACGAAATGAGGGCGGCGGTGGTATTCTAGGTCCACAAAAAAGGATCTCCGGAGCACCCTGTCATGCCTGGTAAGACTCGGCCGTACGACCAGTTCGGTCCGTACGTGCTTTTCAAGAAACTCGAGACCGATGCGCTGAGCGACCTCTGGCGGGCGGCGAGGATCGACGACCGCCACCTCGGGCCGCTCGTAGCGCTGCGGAAGTTCCATGGCGGCGACCGCGATGCCCTGGCCCGCGCGGCCGCGGATGCGCACGAAGTGGCGCCTCTGCTCGACGGCACCTCGTTCGTCAAGGGGCAGATCATCGACGTCCTCGACGGCGTCCCCTTCGTGGCATATGAATACGCCGGCGGCCGCTCGCTCCGGCACATCGTCGATCGCGCCCGCGGCGGCGCGGGGATCGCCCCGAACCCGATCCCGCTCGACCAGGTGATTCTCATCGCCGAGCGGGTGGCGCTCTCGCTCGAAACAACCGCCGCCCTGCGCTACGGCGGCAACCGGCTGGCACACGGCGGACTCCTGCCGCACTTCGTCTGGATCACGGACGACGGCGAGGTCCGCGTCGCCGGACAACGGCTCGGCGCCGGCCTCGTGGCCTCACTCAAGGACGGCAAAGTCGGACCGCTGATCGGACGCTATCTCTCCCCCGAGTACCAGCATTCCGGCGAGCCGACGAAGCCGTCGGAAGTGTTCTCCCTCGGCGCGGTCCTCTTCCTCATGGTCACGGGACACGAGCCGCCGGAGGCATCACACGTCAGCGCGTTTGGCCAGACCATCCGCGCGGTGAAGACGATGGCCGGCCCTCCGGTGCCCGACGACATTCGCGCCATTCTCGACAAATCGCTGGCCATCGATCCGGCACGTCGTTTCGAGTCGGTCGCCGACATGCGCCAGGCACTCGCCGCTCTCTCGCAAGGCGGCAAGTACGCCCCGACGACGTTCAATCTCGCGTTCTATCTCAGTTCGCTCCTGAAGAAAGAGATGGAAGGGGAATCGATCGACCGCGACAAGGAGTCGAAGATCAACATCGCTCCCTACCTCGAAGCGCTCGTCGCCGCACCCCTGCCCCCGGCCGCCCCCTCCGCGCCCGCCCCGCGCAAACGGCCGGTGCTCGCAATCGCCGCGGTCGCGGCCCTCGCGGTCATCGGTGCCGGCGCATGGTTCGTGATGACCGGATCGGCCGCCAAATCGGCTGTCCGGCAGGCCGTTGCGTCGCACCCGGTCGCGCCGCCGCCGAAGAAGATCGTCGCGCCGCCCCCGGTCGTCGTCGCGGTCGCTGCGCCGGCACCCGCCGCGGCGACGGCGAGCGCCGACCCGGCCGCCCAGAAAAAAGCGTTCGAGGACGCGGTCAACGCGAAACTGCAGGACGAAATGGCCAAACTGCAGTCGCAGTTCAACCGCGAATTGCAGCAGAAGACGAAGCCCCAGGAACGCCAGCCGGTCCTCACCGCGTCGATCGCCCCGCAGCATGCTCCTGAGGTGGCAGACGACCGCGGCCCGTCGGCGGCGGCAATCGACGAGCGGCGGATCGCCATGCGCGAAGAGCGCGCGGCTTCCGCGCAACCGCCGGCTTCGGCGCCGACCCAGGCGCAGGTGCAACCGCAGGTGCAGGCCCAGCCGCAACCGCAGACTCAGCCGGTGCAGATGATCCCGCCGACAGAGACACAGCCCGCCGCCGCGCCGCCGCTCGTGCAGAAGCCGGTCGTCCACGCAGGCGATCTGATCGAATTTAACGAACTCGACATCCGGCCGGAGCCGATGTCGGCCCCGCGGCTGGTCTATCCGCCGATCGCGCGGAGGGAGCACGCCGAAGCCTCGCTCATCCTGACAATCCTGATCTCCGAGACCGGACAGGTGATGGACGTCAAGGTCCTGCGCGGAGACCCGCGTTTCGGGTTCGAGGCTGAGGCCATCCGCGCGCTGCGCACGCTGCGGTTCCATCCGGCGATGAAGGACGGCAAAGCAGTCCGGACGTGGATGCCGCAGCCGATCCGCTTCAAGGCGGAGTGAGCGGCGCCCACTCGATCGAATTCAGCCGCAGCCCGAGGGCCCGCGGATCGTGGAGCGGAGTGGCTACGCGGTCCGTCTCGATCGCCAGCTCGTGCGAACCTTCCCCGTGCACCGCAACCGTCAGGTCGCGCCGGACGGTACTCGATGTCGCGCGGAACTCGTCGATACGTTCCCCGTCGAGCGAGATCGTCACGTCCGGCGCCGACGGCAGCGCATCGAGAGGGACGTAGAACGACAGCGCGAGATGCGCCCGCCTTCCGGGCGGAGGAAGCGTCATCCACGAGCGCGCTCCCATCCACCGCCAGACCTCGTCTCCGGCACGCTCTTCGGCGTACCATCCATCGCCGAAAACGACCGCGCGCGTCACCGGCCGGACGGAGACTTCGAAATAGCGCCGGCGCACGATGTCCCACAACCTCCCGCGCGCCCGCACGAAGTTTCGCGCTCCCGGCGCAGCGCTGGCGACTCCGGCAAGGATGAACGCAGGCCGCGCGGCGGTCCACCGGGCGGGCGGCGGGGAGTCGCCGAACCGCAGCCGGTAGCCGCTGAGCTCCCACTCGGCGAAGGGGCGCATGTCGGTGTGGACGTAGATCGTCGCCGCCGCGCGGGAGACGTGGGCCCGGATCCATTCCGGAGCGGCGATCGTCGGTGCGGATCCATCGAGCTGCCGCAACGCCGGCCACGTCCAGAGGACCATGGAGACGACGAGAACGCCGCAGAGCACGAGCTCGAAGCGCGGGCGCCGCGCGATCCGCGCGATGCCGTCGGCGGCGAGGATGGCCGTCAACGGAGCCCAGGCGATGGCGAAGCGGGCGGCGCTGAAGCGGTCGAGCATCAGCCATGCGAACAGACAGAACGGGCCGAATGCGGCGAGTGCCAGGAGCACGGGGCCGCGCCTGCGGACCAGCGACAGGCCTGCGGACACGAGCGTGAGGAGCACGAGCACGCCGTCGATCGCCGCCGCATGGAACGGCGTGACGAAGAAGTCGTCGAACACCCGCCAGAGCGGCGGCCGGATCGGCGAGCGGAACGAATCGACCCGTGTGATGTACTCGCCGTGCAGCGCGAGCGCCCGCCGGTACTCGTTCCATCCGGTCAGCCACGCGGCGGCCCCGTAGCTGAGTGCGGTGATGCCGACGATCGACGCTACGGCGATGACCACGCGCGCCGCGCCGCGGCGGAACTGCCACCAGCTCGCGGCCGCCATCGGCGCCATCCCGATCAATAGCGCCTGCGGGCGGAACCCGGCGGTCACGCCGAGAAGCACCGCACCCGCGAGGTACGCGCCCCCGTCGCGGCACCCGGCCAGCAGCAGCGCCATGGAGACGACCGCGAGCGTCATCGATGGGACGTCGCTGAACGCGGCGCCGCCGTAGAACCAGACGTTGGGCAGAAAAGCGAGCAGCAGCGACGCGCACAAGGCGGTGGAGAACGCGAGGCGCAGCTCGCGGCATAGGAAGAACATCGACGGGACGATCAGCAACGCTCCGGTGAGGCTCACCGCTTGGAGCGCGTGAAATTCGCTCACTCCGAGCACAGCCACCGCCTTCGCCGCGAGGACGTAGAGCGGAAACCCGGGCGGCTGCGGATGATGCTGCGCGACATCGAAGTGCCGCAGCGCGTGCATGAACAGCAGTTCGTCCCAGTCCCAGGCGGTGCGGGCCACGGCCAGGAGGCGCGTGACGGCCGCCACGGCCGCGGCGGCGAGCACCACCACCCGCTGATCGGAGCTCAGCGGCTCGGGAGCGCGCTCGAGCGAGCGCCACCAGTCGCGCAGCAAACGGCACCATTCTCGCAAAAACCGGCCATCACATGCCGGGAAAGGCGATCCGACGGCGGTGGGCGCTCGATCTGCACGGCTTTCGGCGCGAGGGATCGAAGGAGACCGGCTTTCGCTACCGCACCAACGACGGCGCTCCCATCACCGACGAGAAGACGCTTGCCCGGATTCGGCGGCTGCGCATCCCGCCGGCATGGCGCGACGTGCGCATCGCGCGCGGAGAATCGTCGCCGCTGCAGGCCGTCGGCCTCGACAGGAAAGGCCGCACGCAGTACCGCTATCACGCGCGGTTTCGCGCCCATCGCGAGCAGGAGAAGTTCCGCCGCGTGGTGGAATTCGGCGAGTCGCTGCCCCGGCTCCGCAACCGCGTGCGCGCCGATCTGAAGCGGCCCGCACTCGACCGCGAGCGCGTCCTCGCGGCGATCGTCCGGCTGATCGATCAGGGGTTCTTCCGCGTCGGAAACGAAAAGAGCGCGCGCTCCGAATCGACTTACGGCCTGACCACGATCCGCGGAAAGCACGTGAAGGTCGGCCGCGACGTGCTGCTCTTCGACTACATCGGCAAGTGGCGGAAGGCGCACCAGCGCGCCGTCCGCGACGCCGAGGTCGCGGCCATCGTCCGCGACCTGCAAGGACTGCGGCAGAAAGAGCTGTTCGTCTTCTTCGACGGGACCAGAATCCGTGACGTGAAGGACCGCCACGTCAACGACTACATCCAGACCGTGATCGGCAACGGCTTCACCGCCAAGGACTTCCGCACCTGGGCCGGAACGCTCCTCTGCTCCATCGCCCTCGGCATGCAGGGGCAGGCGCCGAGCCGGACGGAGCGCAAACGCAACATCAAGCGCGCCGTGCAGGCCACCGCCGAGCAGCTCGGAAACACGCCGGCGGTCTGCCGCTCGTCCTACATCTGTCCGCGGCTGCTCGACGAATACATGGAAGGAAAATCATTCGAGCTGCTGCGCAAGCGCCGCCGCGGCGCGCCGGTCGTCCGCGCCGGGCTGTCGATGGAGGAGCGTTCGCTCCTGAAGTTCCTCCGCGAGACCATCGCCGACCGCCGCCGCCGTCCCCGCGCCGCGTGAGACCCCACCCCCGCCCTCTCCTCGGCGTCCTGCCGCCCGCCTCAGAAGGTCTCGCCGATCCAGAACTCGGTGCGCATTCTCCCCAGCGAGTTCTTGAGATCGGTGGGATGCGCGAAGTCCCAGTGCAACTCCAGTCCGAGGAAGTTGAACGACACTCCCCAGCCGACGGAGGCCAGACCGTTGACCAGCCGGCCGTTCTTGATGAACGTGAATGGCTGGCCGTTGAACTTTGCACCCCCGACGTCGAAGAACAGATCGCCGCGGACGTCGCGGAAGGCCAGGATCGGCGTGGCCAGGACGTCGATCAGTGGGAAACGGTATTCGAAATTGGCGAACGCCGCCTGATTTCCGATGATCGAACGGAAGTCGTAGCCGCGGAGCGTGTTCAGGCCGCCGAAGTAATAGAAGTCCGGCACGTTGCCGCGCGAGTATCCGACGAACAGACGCGCCGCGAGCAGGCTGCGCGAGGTGACCTGCAGGTACTGCCGCGCGTCGACGGTGACGCCGTCGCTCAGCGTTCCGCCGCGCTTGATGTCCGGCGCGTACGACGCGCCCAGCTCGTAGCGGTGGCCGGAGATCGGGCCGAACCGCTTGAACACGGTGGTGTCCCCGCTGAACGTGCTCGTGACGATCGGGAACGAGTCGCGGAAGTTGAACAGCGCCGGGTTTCCGCTGGAATCCAGAAATGGCAGCGAATAGCTGCGCTTCTCGAACCCGATCCCGCTG